>NZ_JBDKEE010000049.1:0-13858 GCF_051130085.1 Enterobacter sp. PTB | reverse complement strand
TCCTGAAAGACCTGGTGGGCAAAATTGACTGCATTTAGCGCATTAGCAAGGTCGTTATTGCTCATTTTTTGTTCCGTCAGAGGGGTAATGGATGAATATTTTAAACTAACCATCAGGATTACGTCCGGGATGAATATTGTTATTCGCCCAGACTCATGAGTAAAAAGAAAACAGAAATCACCATCAGTAAAATAAACAGGCCAACAACACCGGCAATAAAAAGGTCATGTAACATGGTCGCTATCCTGTCGGGCAGTGATGAATAATCGTGTGTCATACGGTTTATATACTGCAGGCGCTTTACATTTTGTTGTACTGTTCAGCCCGAAGCGGGCGTGTTAAGACAACCCGCTTCGGGCATCACATTTACATCACCATCAGAAACGATAGCCCACGCCGAGGTTCCAGCCGTTGCTGTCCAGGCTGCCACTGGCGCGGGTGCTGTCAAAACTGGCACCTTCATAGCCTACGGTGATATTGATGTCTGCGCGCGGTGTAATCTGGAATCCGGCACCATAGCCGTAACCCCATTTGGTGCCCAGGACATCCTCATGGAAGAAAGTGGGGCCGACCTGGGCGTAGAGACCCAGCATGTCGTTAATCTGATACGACGGTCCGGTCAGCAGGGAGACCTGGTCGGCGTTGCCATGGTCACCGCCGCTGCTCATGGTCCATGAGCCAGAGGTGTTCAGTCCCCAGTTATCCGAAAAGGCATGATTATCCCCCAGACGAAAACCGTGCAGGGTACCGGCGCGGTCACTGTGCTGCTGGGCATAGCTCAGAGACACAATATCACTGCCATCCATTGCGGCCATTGCCGGATGTACGGCGCTGAGACCTGCCAGCAGCGGCAGGGCAAACATCAGTTTTTTCATTATCCGAATCCTTATTCATCAGTGTATTACAATGCATTAACAATTAAGCATTCGGCACGGGAGCTATGGTTTGTCCAGATGTGGTGTCATTTTCTGCGGCCATGTCGCCGGGCTGCGCGTTGCAGACACGCCCGAAGTTCGCGTAATGTCGGAGCAGACAAAAAGCTATAATGTTTTTGAACCGGAAAATCCTGCCGTTACGTTAGGGGTTTCTTCATCCTTTCCTCAGCGATTAAGTGACGCCACGATGTGCTGATACTGGTCGTTGAGTCCATCAATGCGGTCATCGTAAAGATGCGACAGGCAGACGGTATTGTCGCCGCACTGCTGGCGTTTCTGCAGCCAGTCGGACTGTTCATCCTGAAGTGCCCCGGCCCCCCATCAGCACTGTCTCCCGCAGCATGTCGAACGTTGTCGTCATCCTGACATCTTTCTCGCTCAGCTCCCGGTCGGCACAGATGGCCTTTTCATCGGATGCGGTGGCGTTACGGCAGTCGAAGCTGGCGGCTGCCGTGGAGCCGGATAACACAAACAACAGAGCAAGAGCGATGCAGGTGACCTGAGAGAAAGATGAGCTGATTACCATGGCTGGCGCTCCTTTAGTTAGCACAGACTGTCGGGTACATGTCCTGACGGGAGACCGCAGGCGTCAACCCTGTCTGTTCAGGGCTGGTTGATATCGCTGGACAATCGTTTTTCCCCGTTGTTAAGCCTGCCGGCAGGAATGAGGCCCGGGAAGGCGCGTTATTGACGGTAAGGGTTCAGAAGGGGACAGAGAATGGCAGAATTGAGCGCGGTTGCGCAGGAGCATGAGGTGAACGCAGCAACCGGAAGGCGGCAGCGTGCCAGCCGTGAACAGCGGTAGTTGCAGACGCTGCAGGATACCGGGACGTTTCGTGAGCGTATGCAGCGCCTGGCGGATAATCTGGCGGTGTGACCGGAGGGGCATGAGGTTACTATTATCGTGCGGGAAAGGGGGCCCGTCGCAACGGCTGGTGCATATACCGTCCCTGGTCTTGTGCTTCACTGTGGGCGCAACCGGGCCGGTTTCACCCCGCAGGCGCTGTACAGCGTGAAAGGGGGGATTCAGCTTAAAAGCGAAGTCACGCTGGCGGCTGATAATCCCCGTCGCCGTCCCCGCACCGAAAAATACATGCTTTGTATGCCGGGGCACCTGTTATCCACGGCAGACCGGGCGATACGCCCTGATGTCAGGACTCCGGGTAAAGGGAAGGTGCTGACCCGCGAGTTGCTGATGGCCGCCATCGCACCGTTATTTGACCATGCGATATGAGCCGGCCCCGCATGGCCCGGATGTTCTGTTGAATGAAAACAATAACAGGGAGGAGCCTGGTATGCGTTCATCTGATTTTCCAGGTATAAAAACGTTATACGGTATTCCGCTTATTGCTGCGGTGCTGTTTTTCACCGGCTGTGCCGTTCGCCCCGCAGACCAGAGCGCTGCGCTTCTGGAAAGTCCGGTGCAGACTGACTCCGCGCAGGCCCTGCTGCGAATGCAGCACAGTGAGGGCAGCAGCAAAACCAGCTGGCAGTTACTTGCCATTCGCGCATTGCTCAGGGAAGGTCAAAACCAGCAGGCCGGCGACCTCTTCAGTCAGTTGTCACCGAAAATGGATGATACCCAGAAACAGGAGCAGTCACTGCTGGCCGCGGAGCTGAAGCTGGCGCAGGGTGATGTCGCAGGTGCTCGGACGCGGCTGGCGAATATCAGTCCGGCTGGCCTTAAGGGGAGCCAGGCTGCGCGTTACTGGCAGGGCATGGTCACCGTTCAGCAGGGTCACCCCTCCATGACACTTCTGCGGATGCTGATGGCTCAGGCACCGTTGCTGACCACCACGCAGGAGAAGCAACGAAACATCGACGGGACCTGGCAGGTGCTTACCGCTATGTCTCCGGCGCAGGCTGATGCAGTACAGACGGCTGCTGATGACAAATCACTTCGGGGCTGGCTGGCGCTCCGCCACGCCTGGTCTGATGACCGTGATACGCCAGACAGACTGAAAGCAGCCGTCAGCGCATGGCAGACACGCTGGCCGCAGCATCCGGCGGCCAGGCTGTTGCCCACTGCACTGGTAAACGACATGAGTTTTCGTCCTGCATCGGTGCGTAAGGTTGCTCTGATGCTCCCCCTGAGCGGTCCGGCGGCCCGCTTTGGTCGGGCGATTCAGCAGGGCTTTGAGGCAGAAAGGAAAGTGGCCCTGTCCGCGTCCGGCGAAGTATCCGAACTGATGCTCTATGATACCGCAACTAGGACAGTGTCACAGCTGCTGACGCAGGCACAACAGGACGGCGCCACGCTGATTGTGGGGCCGCTGTTAAAAAATCACGTGGAGGAACTGCCCGGCAGCAACCCGGCGCTGAATGTGCTGGCGCTGAATCTGCCAGAGACCCCTTTGAAACGGGATAACATCTGCTATTTTTCGCTCTCGCCGGAAGATGAGGCCCGCAGTGCGGCGCGCCATATCCGTACGCAGGGTAAACACTATCCGCTGTTACTGCTCCCTGGCAGCGAAATCAGCGAACGCGTGGCCCGGGCTTTTGCTGACGAATGGCAGAAACAGGACGGTGGTGTCGTGCAGGAACAGCGTTTTGGCTCCCTGGCGAAACTGAAGGTGGGTGTGAACAGCGGTATCACACTGGCTGGGGCTCCGGTTACTGTCTCGCGCAAGGGGACGGAAGGCTATCGCCGGGGACTGGTGGATGCTGTGTATATCATCGCCACGCCGGAAGAAATGGGGTATATCAAACCGATGATTGCACAACGGAACGGCAGTCAGTCCGGCGCGATGCTGTATGCCAGCTCCCGCAGCATCAGCGGTAGCGCCGGGCAGGATTATCGCCTGGACATGGAAGGCCTGCAGTTCAGTGATATTCCGGGTCTGGCAGACGGCAATCCGGGACTGAAGCAACTGGCACTTAACGCCACGGGCAGTGACTATTTCCTGGCCCGCCTGTTCGCCATGGGAGCGGATGCCTGGACACTGGCAAATCACTATGCACAGCTGCGCCAGACCCCTGGCTTTACGCTGAAGGGGAATACCGGTGAACTGAGTGCATCACCGGACTGTGTGATTAACCGTGAACTGCCCTGGTTTCGTTACCAGAAAGGGCAGATTGTGCCGGTGGAGTAAATGCCGGTTTGTGTGCATATTCCACTACGGTTTCCGGCCTCATGACGTTGTTTCGCCGCGCAGTCGATCATGTTTTCAGGCGAATCGCTGACCGACGTTCCACGCGAAAACATGATCGAACAGAGCGGAATACGCACAGGCGAGCGACATGGGAAACATTCATGCCCGGCTCCATCGTCTGCTGGATAATGGCGATCTTCTCCTGAGGAGTCTTACGTTTACGGGCTTTTTGCCCTAACAGGATCCCGGTCATCTCAAAATTGGCGTTAGTGTTAGACATATATTCAAGCCTATCTCTTATCTGGAGATACAGCTACTGTCTGGTGTTTCAGGGGGCTACATCACCCATCTACATAAAGTTTGTGGTATCTCGAATTTAAGACCGTGGTGCAGATATTTTCTCGTGGATTGTAATGCTTATGCCTTGTGCTGATGTGTTTTATTTCTCTGATTAGTACGATTTATCAGCCCTAAGAGTATAATGATAATGAGCTCCAGGAGTGCTTGATGTTATGTCAGCGGGAGTGGCTAAATGATGACCAACATATGCTGTCCACGAACTTACTCAGTCGGGTGTCGCAGATAGGTGGAATGTTTGTATGCGTATGCATAGTTATCTCCCGTTTACTTGTTTTTCTTCATTTTTTTTAAGCCTACTTCACAATTAACAAAAATATACGAATTTTTACTAGAACCTCTTGCTATAAATTTGATAACAATGGGAAATGTTTTGTTAACATATTTTGTTGGTTTCTCTTTATTCACAGCAGGGGATTACTTTGAAAGCGAGACTCTATCTGACACAGCATGAAACAGAAAAAATATTGGGGGCGACGGAAGGGGTAAAAAATGGGTTTCGAGACAGGTGTATGATATTGATGTGTTTTTATCATGGGCTCAGGATAAGTGAACTACTCGGGCTGACGATAAGGGATATCGATCTGGTTGGGGGAAGCATTTACATCAGGCGTCTAAAAAATGGTTTCAGCACCATTCATCCGCTTTTGCCCGAAGAACGAAAGCTATTAACGTTATGGATGAGTCGAGTCCCATACTCGGAAGAAGGATGGCTTTTCCCCAATTCCAGGGGGAAACACATTTCACGCCAGTACATGTATAAACAATTTCGGCAGTATGGGTTATTAGCCGGACTGGCTATTCGAGTCCATCCCCATATGCTACGCCACGCCTGCGGTTACGAGCTGGCTGAGCAGGGGATGGATACGCGGCTCATTCAGGATTATTTGGGGCATCGGAATATTCGTCACACAGTGCATTATACTGCAGGTAATGCTGCTCGCTTCGCACAGACATGGAAAAAACAACGCCTGGCTGTGGTAAGTGATGAGAATGAGCAATACGAGGGAGGTGGGGGGGATTTAGCCTGCGCGAATCGGCCAAAGAGTCTTTCCGCACTGACCATATTATGCCGCGAAGCGCGACGAGTGTTCTCCTTTAAAACATCAGGGTTAAGAAATTTACAAGCTCCGACCAGGTACAGAACTGAGTCCGTCATATCAGTTTAACAAAAATGAAGTGGCAATTTGATCACTTGTAGGAGGCCACTTTGGTTCTAATTACCAAGGAGTATTACTCAGTTTCCTGCAAGGTGATATAGATTAAAATCAAGAGAATAAAATGACGAACGTATAAATATTAGCCTGATCATTCCACTGGTTTGCCCACATGGCTAGATATTCTCCGCCAGTGACAGCAAAACCAGTGTACCAGACTAATACGGCTGGAACACAAACGATAATAAATAATTTTTGCCAGTGGTAATTGTGTTGGATGTGGTTCTGCATGCCCCATGCAACAGATCCAGTCCATCGAGAGAATACAGCACATCGGTTAAAAATAATTCGATAATAATAGCGGTATATCCATCATGCTGCCAGAATGGCGAAGTGATGGCACGGATGCTAATATTGCTGCCGGTAAACTAATGTTCCATACTGTCCATCGATAGGGCGTGTTGAACGAACGGCCAGTTTGTTCCGTATCAAGAATGTTATCCATAGTGACCAGAAGCCCCTACTGAAAATGGCAGTACACCTTTTCGTTATTCTTGTAAAAATATCACTCCAGCACTCCTCATAAAATGAATTCTAGTTTATTTCTGCTTCGGCATTGCAGCTCATAAACAGTGATTAAAGTAAAGAATAATATTTTTATACCAACGGAGGTTGGAGCATTCAGCCAGTAAAAAAATAGATCAGTATTGATTAATTAAGTCATCTTTGGTGTTCCATATTGAGGTGTCATTCCTTCAAGAGAGTCGACGTTGCCAACACTAGCCATTTTCATATTTGTATTACAATGACTTACAGTCGTGCAAAAAAAAAGTAGGATTTCTCAGGTTCCGGCACACGGGATTCAAGAAAATTTCTGCATTCTGGACGTCAGAAAGGCTCTGCGATCGGATATCAGCGACATTACCGAACCTTTAAAAGATAGCTATTCGTTATAGTTGATTTCGCTGTCGACGTGTCCATCCCTTTTGCCACACTTTAAACTTATGGCGGCCGATCAGACACCATTAACTGTATGTTTTTTCATATCTCAACAGAAATAGTAACTTTCCTTGTCTGACGTAAATTTCGTTAAAGGGAGGGGCATCCAGCCACCATCATGCTCACTAACGCAGTAACATTGCCTTGTTGTAATGTTTATGATTGTGGGTGTGCCAGTTAATATACGCGCTGAGTAATGCTGGGGATGTTCAATTATGTTATCGTTCTTTTTAATGCTCTTTGTGATTTTTTTCAGGACTTAATGATACCGTTTCCATTCGACCGCTGATTCAGGTTTGTATCGGCCAAAATTTTTCATTGACCGCAATCGATGAACTTGGCGTCGGAATCCCGCGATTTTCAGTTTTAGATAATGGACAATACTTTCTCCTGATAACATATCTTATATGGAGTCGTCACTGAATTCGTTTAATAAATGACGAAGTTCACATTCGCCATGACAGAGAGCATCTGAAACAGACAGTAGATGAGGTCGAATATATTTATCGCATTGACCCGTCCTCCATTATCTTGCACCGGATATCTTATGCGTGATGTCTAAAACCCACCGGCAGGATTGCGTCTTTGCTGGGTTATTTACCCAGACTTATAAGCAAAAAGAAAACAGAAATTACCATCAGTAAAATAAACAATCCAACAACACCTGCAATAAAAAGATCGTGTAACATGGTCACTATTCTGTCGTGTGCTGATGAATATTGGCTAAAGACATTATTCCGGGTACTTGTTTTATCCGGCAGTATTAATAGTCCCGAAGCCAGCACTTACAGACAACGGGCTTCGGGTATAATGTTTACGTCCCCATCAGAATCGGTAACCTACCCCGAGATTCCAGCCGTTGGCGTCCAAGCTGCCGCTGTTGTGATCGCTGCTGAAGTCTGAACCTTCATATCCAACGGTAATGTTTATATCTGCTCGCGGCGTAATCTGGAGTCCGGTGCCATAGCCATAACCCCACTTAGTGCCCAAAGTATTCTGATGGAAGAACGTGGGCCCCGCCTGGGCGTATAGGCCCAGCAAGTCGTTAATCTGGTAGGAGGGTCCGGTGAGCAGGGAGACGAGATCGGCATTGCCGTGATTACCGCCACTGTTCATGGCCTAGGAAACGGAATTATTAAGCCCCCAGTTATTAGCAAAGGCATGGTTATCACCTAGGCGAAAACCGTGCAAGGTTCCCGCGCGGTCGCTATGCTGCTGGGCGTAGCCTAGGGATAAAATATCGTTGCCGTCCAGTGCGGCTGCCACCGGATGTACGGCACCAAAACCTGCCAGAAGAGGCAGGGTGAGTAT
Organism: Enterobacter sp. PTB; assembly: GCF_051130085.1. Taxonomy (NCBI): domain Bacteria; kingdom Pseudomonadati; phylum Pseudomonadota; class Gammaproteobacteria; order Enterobacterales; family Enterobacteriaceae; genus Enterobacter; species Enterobacter sp. PTB. The sequence goes on along the minus strand of NZ_JBDKEE010000049.1, from coordinate 6,007 downwards.
CAATTTTTTCATTATCCTTATCCTTATCCACCAGTGGATTACCCTTATTAACAAATTAGGAATGGACACGGGAGCCACGGTTTGTCCAGAAGTTCTAGGCTATTCACCGTGTACGGGCCGTGAGGAAAGGCCCGATTGATAACGTATCGCGAGATATGCATCGTTTTTTTGTGGGATTTAGATATTAAGTCTTGTTTTTATGAATAAAACGGATTAGTTTTCTTCTTAGTTATGATTTTACACGCGTGATATCACCGCCTTTTGAAGCCTACCTTTGCGCGTTTTTTTTCCATCATCTCTCATAAAATTACTTGCTACGAATTACCTCCCGTTGCGGCTAATGGCATGTTGTATGTGCTTTGCCCCGGGAGGCTAGTTGAAAAGGAAATGGCCAATTCTGATTCTGTTCACCTGTTTCAGTATCGGGCTGGCGATTTATTGCCATGTGATTCTGCAGTTCGTTTCAGACTTTCCGTTCACCACTATTGATGATCGGTTTTTGAGAAGGACTTTTTTCTCCATTTAGTATTTTTTGCAACAAATAGTTAATAAGGACTTGGCAGCAGGTATATCCCTTTTCCATTATCCCATTCGAGACGACTTAGCTCAGCAAGCAGAGCAACTGACTTGTAATCAGTAGGTCACCAGTTCGATTCCTGTAGTCGGCACCATTTCATTCAACAAGAAAACGCACCGCATGGATGAATCCCAGGCGTTGGGCACGATGGGACAGTGCGTTTCCTTGTTGTGATGAATCCCCCTGTGCGATGGGGCGTAAACAGCAAAAACAAACCGTTATCTGCGTGGTTTGGGACATCCGTTAGCTAGTCATGGTTGCTGATCAAAGGCTCACCGGGAGGCACCCGGCACCACACTACCAATTAAGCGGTCATCGTATAATGGCTGTTACCTCAGCCTTCCTGGCTGAAGGTTCGGTTCGGTTCGATTCCCGCTGACCGCTCCAGAACATGCCTTCCTGTCTGCGATGAAGGATTAACCCGGAGTGACGGGAGGGCGAACAGTAAAGCGCACTGACTATGGTAACCTCAGGTTCTCCAGTACAGGCGGTGTGCGGTCAGTGCGCTTTACTGTTGCGGTGAATCCCACTATGCGTAGGGGCATAAACAGTAAGTACGTCCCAAGATTGATTGATATGCGAGTCACGGTGACTGACCAACGGCTCATGGAGAGGCACTCCGCACTGCGACACCACATATGTTTTGTAGAAGAGAAAAAAATGCTCTGTAAATTATGTTTTTACTTGGAGGAATGCTGGTAACGGTTTCCACGTTAGCAAAATCAGAACCTATTCATACGGGAAGTGATAGTTTTCACTTGGTAACCATCAATGGCAGACAGATTCACTCCGAATTCTCTTGTCAGGGTGAGCTGCTCCCCATTGATTAAGTCACCACGATGTTAGTAATGTCTTCATTAGCAACGTGAGGACATCCCCATGAAGAAGCGTTTTTTTGACGAACAGATCATTAATATTCTCCGCGAGGCCGAGGCTGGCATTTCCGCCCGTGAGCTTTGGCGTAAGCATGCAATTTCTGACGCAACCTCTTTCACTTGGCGTAAGAAGTTTGGTGGTATGGACGTCCCTGAAGTAAAACGCCTTAAATCGCCTGAAGAAGAGAACGCTCGTCTCAAGAAGTTTCCTGCAGAAGCCATGCTGGATAAGGAAGCATTACAGGTGGCGTTGGGCCGAAAGTACTGACGACAGACCACAAGCGGGAAGCTGTTGTAGTGAAGTGTGAAGCGACGGATCTGTCGCAACGTTGGGCCTGCAGGCTGGCTGGTTTGTCCCTGTCGACTTGGCGCTATGAAGTACAGCGTCCGGCGGCTGATGCGTATTTATCCGGACGCATCACTCAGCTGAGCGCCGGCGTTTCGGTTACCGCCGTATATGGCAGCAACTGCGACGAGAAGGCCTGCATGTTAATCACAAGCGCGTGTACCGCCTTTATCATCTCGGCTGCCCAGGAGTTAAGCGCAGATGACGTTGTAAAAGAATGGCAACAGAACGTCTTCCATTGCTCCTAATCTGACTTGGTCGATGGATTTCGTCATGGACGCACTGGCTACCGGACGCAGGATCACGTGCCTGACCTGCGTCGATGATTTCACGAAGGAATGCCTGACAGTCACTGCTGCCTTCGCTATATATCAGGAATTCAGGTCACATGTATTCTGGACAGTATTGCGTTATATCGTGGCTATCCGGCAACGATCAGAACAGATCAAAGACCAGATTTATCTGCCGGGCACTGGACCAGTGGGCCTTTGAGCATGGCGTTGAGCTTCGGCTTATTCAGCCGGGCAAGCCGACACAGAACGGGTTTATCTAAAGCGTTAATGGTCGATTTCGAGATGAGTGTCTGAATGAGCACTGGTTCAGCGATATTGGTCACGCCAAAAAAATCATTAACAACTGGCGGCAGGACTATAGCGAGTGTCGTCCTCATTCCTCACTTAATTATCTGACGCCAGCGGAGTTTGCAGCGGGCTGGCGAAATGGAAAAAATGTAGGAAAACAAACCGACTAATGTGTTTAATACAGGGGGCAGGTCAAGGGCATACAGCATTCTCGAATGGTTAAAACTTTCCAATCGAGAGTAAATCTCCCCCGCGTCGGTACTGACAAAAAAATAACCATGATAGTTCTACGAAAGAGCCAGTTTTAAAATTAGATTTTAATAAACAGCTCACTCCATAACACGTGGGCTTTCTCGTATCTGGTTGTTCAGACTCTAGGCACAAGCGTCAATTACAGCTCAGGCGCATTACTATCTGTCAGTCTTTGATTTTCTGCATCAGCAGGTGAACGGCAATCCCAAGCCCGTAGAAAAATGCAGTCATGAGTATTATCTCAGGCAGGGTTATCATGAGCCATCACCTCTGTTGGTTTGGTATGTAAATTATCAACACCCGATAAAGTGATAATGGGTGATAATGCAAGTACAGCGTCTTTACATAAAATCACTTTCAGCGGCTGCGTTTATGCGCGGTCTTTTTCTTATCTGGTAAGGATATAGATTAAGCATTCCCAATATTTTCCATTATAAAAAATGTAATAAAGTATATTTACTGATGTAAACGTACACAAGAAAAGTCCAACATAAATCATGATAAATCAATCAGATGATAATCGTTTTGGGGAGGTTTTTTTCCACTGCATGCGCAAAAAATAGACTGCATGACCGGATGATCATCAAATTCCATCGTTCGCCTGGCAATTACGGATGGACTATCGTTACGCACCGGTACCATAGGAAACAAGGCATTGATTGAAGAGATTCTGCAGGTAACGAGTGAGAACGCGGACGACGGGTTTGCTCGAAACTAAATTACCCGCGATCCATGAATCGCCACGGATAATTTAGACACTTCTGAGTCGTTGATAATATAGGTTTTCATATTCAGCCGGTGGCATCTGCTCGCTCGAACCATGCCGACGCTTACTGTTATAAAACATTTCGATGTAATCAAAAATATCGCTTCTGGCTTCGTCTCTCGTTCCGTAGATCTTTTTCTTAATCCGTTCGCGTTTCAGTAGCTGGAAAAAGCTTTCCGCAACCGCATTGTCGTGGCAGTTACCGCGACGACTCATGCTGCCTTCCAGACCGTGTGATTTCAGGAACGACTGCCACTCATGGCTCGTGTACTGACTGCCCTGATCAGAGTGAACCAATACCTGTTTTTGAGGATTACGCCTCCACACCGCCATAAGTAATGCGTTCAGGACAATCTCTTTTGTCATACGGGGTTGCATTGACCAGCCGATAACCTTACGTGAGAACAGCTCAACAACCACGGCCAGATACAGCCAGCCTTCGTGGGTCCTGATGTAGGTTATGTCCGTTACCCAACGCTCATCCGGAGCATCCGGATTGAACTGTCGCTGGAGCCTGTTGGGCGACACGATGCTGGCTTCGCCTTTACGTGCCCGTGGGCTACGGTACCCAACCTGAGCTTTTATTCCGGCACGTTTCATCAGCCGCCAGACCCGGTTCACTCCGCACTGTTGCCCGGTATCACGCAGATCGAGATGGATCTTGCGATAACCATAGACGCAGCCAGACTCAAGCCAGAGCTGTTTGATCTGCCCGGTCAGCATCTGGTCTGCCTGGTGACGCTGTGAATGTGGCTGCTGAAGCCAGAAATAAAATCCACTCGGATGCACATCCAGAACCCGACAGAGCAAACGAACAGGCCAGCAACGGCTGTTGTCGCGGATAAAGGCGTACCTCAGTCGGACAGCTTTGCGAAGTACGCCGCGGCTTTTTTTAATATGTCCCGTTCGTCGGTAACCCGCTTCAGCTCTTTCTGGAGACGGCGGATCTCGGCCTGAGCATCCGACTGTGCATTATTAGCGGAAGAATCCGGACCGTACTTCTTTATCCAGGCGTAAAGGCTGTGGGTGGTGATATCGAGACGTGTTGCAACGCTGGAAACAGAATGACCACGATCAACAACCTGTTTGACTGCTTCAATTTTAAACTCTTCAGGATAACGCTTACCGCTCATGGGCACCTCTCTTTAAGTCATCTTAAATGACTCTGAGGTGTCTGTTAAACCCATGGCGATTCACCAGAATATGCCACCCTATCTGCGCTATTCAGTATAAAGTGGCAATATTCATTTCTGATTAATTACTTGATTCTTTGTGACTTAGAAAAACTATCAGCGCAAGCGTGTTGGGTAACATATAAAGCAATGCACCCAATTGCGTGGAAAGTGGGTTTTCTTTCGCTTCCCAAGCCATGAACCAGTCACCGGCAACCACCATGAAACCAATACCCCATACTAGAATTGCGCAAGCAGCACCGAGCATAGCCCACGCTTTCCCTAATGAGAATTGTTGGTACGGTTTCGCAAAGTTCTTGAGCATTAAAATCAAACCAACAGAAGCGAAAATACCTGCCAGTGTCTCCATTGAAGTAATAACAGCCAATCCTATATATGGAGCGTCAGGTAAGTTTATTGCCCTCCACATTTGCCTTGGAAGGTTATAGGTATCCTTCATAGACAACATTGTTCCCACAGCATTCTGGGCAGTATCGGAAAAATCACCAACATTATTCATAAAGCTGAAAATACCCCATAGCGCGGGAAACAGCGCCATGATCAGACAAACCAAACGTGACACTTTGAGTTCATTCATCTCGTTACCTTAAACAAGTTTTAGGATCATTAAAAAATCAATGGAAGCCCCCAACTGTCAAGGCTATACAACGAGATAAATTTTCAAAATTCATTAATATTAATTATAAACATATTGACTTGCATGATTCCCGTTAGGAATATACGCTTTGTTTGGGAGAGATCCCGAACCCGGCCCAGTGCTCGCGGGCTCTGGGTGCTGCGCCACCTTCCTATTTATGGTCTTTGGATAGCGCTATCGTTTTATGGCGCATGAGGCAAAATGCTCTCTTTTTATGTGATTGTAGTAGCTCTTTCCACTAAGGCTCGCCCAATCCTCTGGAAGCCTTTTCCCGTAGTTCTCCTATGCGATCAATTTCATAGTAAGCACTCAGACAACCACAGTAAGAACACTGAACTGGACCATTATGAAGTTTCATATACGGAATGCCTTGAATCGCCACGGGTTTTTCAGTCAACTATAATGGGCTTTCGGAGTAACGTAAAAGCCTATTTTTGAATGGACGCTTTTTTTTGGAAAAAAGAATGACCTTTGGGTTCAGCGCTCATCTAATAGCACCTCGCTAAATTCCAGTTAGCCTCGGGTAGTTGGTTGGAAGAAGTGCCTCAAATTTATATGCCCCGCTCCAGTGGTTTTTTATTATCTAAACATCCTGACGGGCCAGATCATCGACAGGATTAGCAATTATTATGTACTTCCAGACGAGATGTTAACTTTTGATTAATAAGGTAACCAGGAGTTAATGAAGGGTTGCCACACTCACTTCCCCGTTTCCATCATCCTGTCCGCGCCGACTTAGCTCAGCAGGCAGAGCAACTGACTTGTAATCAGTAGGTCACC
>NZ_JBDKEE010000048.1:0-15860 GCF_051130085.1 Enterobacter sp. PTB | reverse complement strand
TTCCTGTCTGCGATGAAGGATTAACCCGGAGTGACGGGAGGGCGAACAGTAAAGCACGCTGGCAAACCGGTTTCGTCAGGAACGATACGTTGGGTAGTGTGCTTTACTGTTGCGGTGAATCCCACTGTGCGTGGGGCGAAACAGCAGATGGATTACCAACAAGTCGCGAGTCAGAGTGGCTGACCAAAGGCTCATGGAGAGGCACTCCACACTGCAACACCACATATGTTTTTCATAAGGGCAAATAATGTGCAGTAAATTATGTACTTTACTCGGCGGGGTGCTGATAACGGTTTCCGCCCTGGCCGCACCAGAACTCGCACAAACGGGAAACGATGGCGTCCATCTGGTAACCATCAATGGCAGACCGGGCCATTCGGAATCATCTCGTCAAGGTACACAACACTCCCGAATAGTTAAATCTTTACAACCGGGAGTAAGTCTCCCCCTGGTTGCCACTAACAAAAATAATAAACCCGACAGCTCCCGGAAAGTGTCTGAATAAAATCTATGTGAAGTCAGAAGTGAATATCAGGTCCATGCTAACGCGTGGACTTTTTCGTATCTGGTTGTTCAGACTTCAGGCACAAGCGTCAATTACAGCTCAGGCGCATTACTATCTGTCAGTCTTTGATTTTCTGCATCAGCAGGTGAACAGCAATCCCAAGCCCGTAGAAAAATGCAGTCATGAGTATTATCTCAGGCTGGGTTATCATGCGACAACTATCCTGCCACTGGGGGGAATAACCATTCATCTTCACCAGAATAAGCGACATCCTGACGGCTAGATGCTTCTCGCGCCGGTAACTTCATTTAATAATTGGGATGGTGATAAATGAGGGACTGATACAGGTGCCGAATATGCCGTAGAAATGGAGAAAGCTAGGGAAGAACTGAAAAGACAACATCGTGAGGCTGATGAAATCAATGAACAGTTTAGTCTCGCCGTTAAATATGATATGGCCACCGAATAAGAAAAACTCTACCTTGAAGCTTGCGAGAAATACAGCGTACTGGTGAACAGGGTGAACAGGGTGAACAGGGTGAACCCGGAGAAACCAAAATGACCTGGTAAGCTAGTAAGTAGCCGATAGTAAATGCCAGCCCTGAGCTGGTTTTTTGTACCCTAAAATATACGAAGCCCTCGAACTGTTGCAGGCAATCGGGGCTGGTTTTTATTCTCAGAAGGATATCAGATATTTCTGAGCTTAATGATCATGTAACCAGTTTTTGTCGTAAAATCCACATCGAATTCTGCTGACGAAAATGTTGGTGCTGCGTTAATGTAAATCATTTTTTGTTGTAGCATATATTCCAATCCAAATCTGTTATTGTTGTTAGTAGATATCGTCAGACTCCCGGTGTTTTTGCCATCATTTTTAATGAAGTTAAACATACCTTCAGGATATCCTATGCTTTCTGGGGAGAGATCAAATACGAAATCATTGTATAATGGCGCAATGGTTAACTCTGGGGAACCTTTGCTCAAGTTTGTAGTATTCATGCAAGAGTAGTTATCTGTGTTTATTATGACGCTGGCATTATCTTCCAGTAGGTGGCTTCCAATTCTAATGGTTTTTGCCTGGAATTTACTTTTTGAATTACTCTTAAATATTATTGAGCCAAGAAATGTATCATTAGGGAAGGTGGGGTATGTTAAGTCCATTTCATAGAGGAATGAGTACTCACCCAAACCATTGGGCTGGCTTGATATAATGAAATTTTGATTGCTGTAATTTGTAATATTTAAATTTGGGCTTTTTATTTCTACTCTGGAGAACTCAGAGATGTATACATTTGATTCAATGTTTACTACACCGCAGTCATTAACCAGTATTGATGATTCCTCTGTAGTGTTAACGGAGCTAAAAGACTCATCATTACCAAGCTCTGTCCCAAAATTTAATATTTCTAAATTTGTGAACGCAAGGCAGCCAGTTCCGGACGTGAATACATTCACAGTTGTTTCGCCATCAGTAGCTAACGCGCTGTTAGCTCCATTTCCTGTCACTCTAAAGGTGCCAGCAGTTACATTAATATTTGTTTTCGTCAGCCAATTTCCTTCATCACCCCATTGGTACCATTGAGGTCCAGGTTTGGTTGGGTGATGTAATTCAAGGCTGAGAGTTTGCTCCATGGCATTCATGGTAAATGATGCACCTGCGTTTCTGCTCAGGGTTGGGGTCAGTACCCTCTGACTTCCATCTGCTGTCGTATAAGTTTGGTCTTGCGTCGGATCCCACTGAAATTTACTCATTACATTTCTCCAATGTTGGGGACGGGGGTTGTTGTGCCTTCGATAGAAAGTGACGTGAAAGGTGGAAAATGAAAAAAAAAACGGCGGCGCAAAATGATGTTCCGGGGGGCGCCGCCGTGGATAGCAAATAACCCTACAGGATGGTGGTGCAGCTCAACTGCTCAGAAGATGCTGCGCTCTTTGTCCGGCAAACCGGCAAAGGAACCGGACAGCGCGATGTTCATAACGGGAGTTTTATACGGCAAGAAAAAAAAGCGGAGGCGATAACCATAATGACGAGTACGATGAAAAACAGGGATCTAGAAAGCGTAACCATAGATGGTGGCGATGCGATTTAGATTAAACCGATCAGCGCAAGATGAAAGGAAAAAACCGCACCGCCATAAAGTAATTTGCACAGCACCGCTTCCATGCGGAATCCTACAAGCTGTGCAGTGTCTGGAAACCGATGAAAGAACCAGACGCGGCGAATTATCAGAACGGGAGGTGCGGGTATCAATATTAATGGTTTTCATGCATGCTTTAAGGCTGTAACAACGGCGGCGCAAACCGACGATTCTGCAGGACGGGAAGTTGCTCTCGAATTTGTTTTACAGTTTCTTGCGTTATATCTGCGAAAATCAGTTGCGGATTTGCTCCTGCTTCGGCGATGGTCTCCCTAGAAGAACGACGATTCTGCTTTACTCAATGTTGCGGGGGCCACATTCTCCGGGTGCCACAACATAGCAAGTCGTATCCAGAGCTCTGGCTGCAAACAGAGTTGACTAGTGATGTTCATTTTGTGGGGCACGCACCCAAGCTGCGGGTAAAACATGCATTTCAGCGCCCTCCTGGGCAAGCGACAGCTCCAGTTCGGCGAAACGCAGATCATAGCAGGTTATTAATCCTACCAGCATTCCTTCAACCCCTATAATTGCAGGCAGTTCCGTTCCTGCATCTAAATGCATCATAGAGATGAAGCATGTCGTACCGGGCTATAATTTAACCATTTTGCAGTGCCACCAGGGTATGCGTTGCCCTGCCTGGGGATGAGAATACATGAATCGTCAGGATGGTTGTCATGGTGTTATTGCGGTTTTCGTCAAGCAGAAGGCCAATAAAACCACCTGTCAGTGTTTGCACCGACTTTACCGACAAATCTGGATCGTCGTCTGCTCGTGCAAGTTGAGCCACCGGCAGAGCGAGCATTCCGGTTTCTGTAGCGCAGCCTCTCGCATTAACTCAATACATTACACTGCATTAATCTCCCTTTCCAGGGAGACAATAAACTGTCCAACAGTGACTTTCATACTTTGATACTCCATTGATTTTGTTGTCGCGTTAATCTAGGGGACTACTGTTAATGACAGAAAAATTTACTTCTTGTAATGATTGGGCATTAATAGCTGCGAGGTTATGCACTGCTTTTTGCGGTAGCAGGGTACATACTCATCATCACGTAAACATTATTGTTTGTGGTTATGTTATAACTGGAAAAGTGAGTAACCCACGGTTGCGGATGCGCTTATGGACAGGCTTCTGCATAACGGCCACCGGGTTGAGCTCAAAGGAGAATCCATGCGAAAACTGGCGCAAACCGATCAGACGAGTTAAAAACTAGAATGATAAATAACCAGCGCGAGAAGCGTGATCGGAATCGCTGACCGAAATCATCGGAATACGCAATTGCTCGGCAGGAATCCAACTTTGATCGATATAGACACCATTTTGCAAATGCCCGAGACAGATAGCGTTAAGCGCCCGGCTGCGCTATTACCTAACTCACTGCTGTTGAACAAATTTTCAGTCCCGTAATTTCTTGACCAGTCGTATCAGCAACACAACCTGAAAAATAACCCAGAAGATACAGATTGCTATCTCGAACCAAAGCATTAGTCATCCAGTTCTGTAGTGAGTAGGTTCATTGCCTTGGACAGGACACCTCCTCTTCGCGGTATGGTGTTTTCATCCAGCAGCTCATCGCTCAGATAACTGAAAATTTCACCCACGCACACATACCGCCCTCTCTGCTGCAGGGCGATAACCGCCTTGCCTATCTCAAGGCAGATGCGGTCCATATCTTCATCTTTTGTCATAGTAACCTCTTGTGATTAATTAAAATTAATGATTTTAAAGAAGGGTTACAGTGCATGCCATCAACCCGATAAGGTGACGGTGCATTACCTTCTGGCTCAAATACCAAAGCGATCCATAGCTAAAATAACCAGGAAGTAAATGATGGCAGCAATTCCTATGGTGATGAGTAACTTCGAAATCAGCATGACCGACCTCCAGTAAATGAAGATTGGATTATGGCAACGGGAAGTGTACGGGAATTAAACAAAGTGCATTTTGATTCGCTGAGCAGCCATACCAGCACTATCAAACACACCAAGGCCTTAACAGTCCCGAAACAGTCAATAGCTCCCCCTTTCAGCCTTTTCGAGAGCATTCGTAGCGCAAATTATGCCGAACGATAAAGGAACAGCCCATTATTATTTAATCCTCTGCTCAGTTTTTTTAAGATCATTCTCGACGTAGAGCATTGCCGTCCTTGCTGAACGAAGCTGGACCTTTGTTTAAGGCTGGCGACAGGCTCACGAAGCTCATCACGGCGTAAATAAAGTCTCTTAATTTCTTTCTCGATGCTCTCACCATACTAGGAGGGCGAAAGGATAAATTCTAAGGGTTCCGGGTGCGCACCACACTGCTGGCAGAGCCGTGTTCTGCTAGCCTCAGATATCAATGAAGTCGGCAGTGTTTCTGCACCGTTGTCTTGTAGTCAGTAACCATCATGTCGAGGCATCTTTCCTCTTCCTGCTGCGGTTGAGCCAGCTGGATTATGTTGTATCCACTATCCTGTAATCCCATTTCGTCCCGCCCCCATCTTTCTGAAAGAATGCTTGTCTCACCTGAGCGTAAAGACCCGGCATGTCGTTAATCTGATACAAATGGCCCGGTCAGCAGGGAAACTTGGCTGGTATTACCATGATTAGTGCCGATACTCATGGTCCATGACGTGGAAGTGTTCAGTCGCCAGTAATCCGCGAAAGCATAGGTGTCCCCCAGACGAAAGCCATGTGGTCACTGTGCTGTTGGGGATAGCACCGTGACACAATATCGCTACCATCCATTACGGTCATTGCCGGGTGTACGGCGCTGAGATCTGCCAGCAGCGGCGGGTAAGCATCGTTTCATTATCCGAATCCTTATTTGTCAGTGTATTACAGGGTGTTAAAAAATAAGCAACAGGCACGGGATAGGTGGTTTATCCGGAAGCTGTGTCGCGGGAAGTGTGTCATTTTCTGCGGCTGTGTATCCCGGCAGTGCGTTGCAGACGTGCTCGGAGTTCGCGTAATGTCGGAGCGGACAAAAAGCTGTGATGTTTTTGAACCGGAAAATCCTGCCGTTCCGTTACGGGTTTCTTCATCCTTTCCTCAGCGATTAAGTGAAGACACAATATGCTGATACTGGTCATTGAGTTCATCAATGCGGTCATCGTAGATATGCGACAGACAGATGGTATTGTCACCGCACTGCTGACGTTTCTGCAGCCAGGTGATCTGTTCATCCTGCAGTGCGCCGCGCCCTCCCGTCAGTATCACCTTTTTCAGCATGTCGTAAGTCGTATCCATTCTGACGTCTTTCTCGCTCAGCTCCTGGTCTGCGCAGATGGCCTTTTCATCGGGGGAACTGATGCTGCTGCAACTGAAGCTGGCGGCAGAGCCGGCTACGGGCAGCAGCAACAGAAATGCGAATGCCATGTTGCTGACCGGTCTGAATATCGATGATGGCGTCATTGCGGTAATCCTGTATTCAATGTTGCTGGGTGATATCTGTCCTGCCGGGAGACGGTGGGCGTCAAGGGTAAGGAGACCTAATATCACTGGACAGTGAGTTTTTCCCGTTGTTAAGTATTTTGCCGGAAACGAAGTGATGGAACATTGGGTCACTAAGGGGGGTATGAAGGTGGAATCCGACGTAGCAGAATAAATGCATGAGACGAGCGCAACCGTAGGGGGAGGGCGGCAGCGTACCAGCCGTGAGCGGGTGAAGCAGCAGGCCCTGCAGAATATGCGTAGCTCCGGGAACGTATGCGCAGGCTGGCGGATAACCTGGCAGTATGGTCGGAAGGTCGCGATATAGATACCTCCCTTCAGGAAGTGGTGCTCGTCACGTCAGCTGGAGCGTATACCGTCCCCGGTATTGTTCTCAGGTATGGCAGAAACTGGGTAGGTTTTACACCACAGGCACTCTACAGCGTTAAGGGAGGGGCTGAGCTTAAAGGTGAGGTCACGCTGGCGGATTGATTATCCCCGCTGCCATCTCCGTACCATGAAATACATGCTCAGCATGTCAGGGTGTCTTTTATCCGCTGCCGACCGGGCAACACATTACGACGGAAGCACGCCGGGCAAAGGAACGGTACTGACCAGCGAGTTACTGATGACCGCTATTGTGCCACTCTTCGATGACGCCGTATAACCCGGTCTGGTGATTCTTCTGATTCCGGGTAGATGGCTGAGTGTAAAAACAACAAACAGGATAGCGGCATGCTGATGTCTGATGGTTTTTGTAGAAAAGTTACACGCTGTTTTCTGCTGATTGCGACGGCCGTGTTTTTCACCGGCTGCGCCGTTCGCCCTGTTGACCGCAATGCCGTCCTCTTGAAAAGCCCGGCGCAGACTGACTCCGTAATGTCACTTCAGCGAATGCAGCAAAACCAACTGGCAGTTGCTCGCCAAACGTGTATCCCCCAGGGGGGGGCTTCAGCAGGCCAGTGAGCTTTTCAGCCAGTTGACGCCAGAAATGGATGACTCTCAGTTTCAGGAGATCTCATTGCTCACTGTGGAGCTGGAATTGGCTCATAACGATTTCACCGGCGCATAGGCGTTACTGTCAACAAACAACCGGGCTTACCTTAATGCCAGTCAGGCCGAGACGGAACAGCATGTCGCGCAGCATCTTCGCCAGTTACAGAACCGCTACGCGCTGTCTATGCCAGCCTTAAAGGATGCTGACAGATACCATTAACTCACTCGCTCCGCGATAACACTGTGCGAATTACAATCTTATCATCTACCCCGGAATGTCTACCTCATGAAACGCGACGATAATACACAACCTGAAAACCATTTTACGCTCTGGACGTTAAAGGATTTATCCTTTCTGGAAAATAACTACGGCACGATGCCGGTGGCAGCGCTTGCCGCGATTCTGAAACGTACTCCGGGTGCAGTGGGACTGATGGCCGATAAACTGGGCTGTCGCGGCAAGAAAAGGCTCCCCTGGAGCGAAGCGGAGATGGACATTATCCGTCGTCACTATTCGCAGGGTATGGAGGCTGAAGAACTGACCCGCCTGCTGCCGGGCAGAAGTGTCAGTGCGATATTCTCCCGGGCCGAGGCGATGGGGGTGCTTAGCGGTCGTTTCTGGCGGGAAGATGAACTTCGTATTCTGAAAGCACGGTACCCGGTAGAAGGTACTGCAGTCATGCACCAACTGCCAGGCAGGAATAAGGTTGCCGTCAGAGTGATGGCGAAAAGGCTGGGGCTGAAGAAATCCCGTGAAAGTAAAACCGGATTTCGCCCTTGGAGTGATGAGGAATGGGCACTGCTAGAGGAAAATATGCATTTGAGTGTTGCAGAACAACAGACCACGTTATTCCCAGACAGGAGCAACAAATCAGTGGAGAAGGCCCGGGGGCGATTACTTCGCAGACAAAAAACAATATGACCAGCAGGTTAATGCCGCTTGCGTATTCCGGTGTTTCTCAAGGCAGTTGTCGTCGTTTGTAATAACATTACATTATGCCGCTTCCTTCTCAGGGTTCAGATACACCTCATGTATAGGGTTCCAGTTGAGAATTTCTTTACCCCAGCGTTCCGGATGCTGCTGACGGGCTAGTGGATAAACCTCTTTTCTGGCGGACAATATTCTGGTATCAACAACGTGGTGACGTTCATCCGGTATCCCTGTTATGTTGACTCGCCGACCCAGTCCGGAATAATCAGCTCATGCTGCGTCGTCAAACAAAGGCGCAATGGCTGCCAGTAATAACTCCCTGGTCATTATCTTCCCTCTGTCCGGCGTGCACCCTGCACTGTGTATCGCCCAGTCCGCCGTGGATAAAAGATGCCCCGACATGCAAAGCATGTATTTTTCAGTCCGTGGGCTCCGGTGGGGGTTATCCGTCACCAGATGCACCTCACCTTTAAGCTCAGTCCCTCCCTTAACGCTGTAGAGTGCCTGTGGTGTAAAACCTGCCCAATTTCTGCCATGCCTGAGAACAATACCGGGGACGGTATACGCCCCTGCCGCACTGGCGGGCACCATTTCCCGCCGGATGATGACAACATCACGACCTTCCAGCCATACCGTCAGGTTATCAGCCAGTCGCAGCATGCGCTCACGAAACGTTGAGATATCCAGTTGAATCTGCCTTTCCCGTTGTGCCCTGCTGGCACGCATTCTCCTCCCTCCAGTTGTGTTCATCTCACGCTTTTCTGTCGCTAAACTCACCGTCATAACATCCCCCATCAGAACACCTTTAATTTAACACCATTTCATTATGCCGCTTCCGTCCAGAGACATAGCAACGGGGAAAAGCCGCTGTCCAGAAATATCAATAAACAGTAAACGGACCGGGTTGATGCTATCAGTCTCCCGCCAGGATATGTGTCTAATGTTCGGCACTGGATAAAGGGGTATTATCGTGGCATCATTTTCACCGTTCGCTGAAGTCACCCGCTTCTCTTTCGTCCTCTGTTGCTGCAGCGTCACCGCGCCCGATGAAAAAGCCATCTGCACCGACCGGAACTGGGGGAGAGGGCATAATGACGACCACGTACACTATGCTGCGGTAGGTGGTGCTGACGGGCGGGTGCTGGAGGATGAACAAACCACCTGGCTGCAGGAACACCAGGCGTGCGGTGACAGCACAGTTTGCCTGTCGCATTTGTCCGATGAGTGGATTGAGGCGCTGAGCGGGCAGTATCAGCACATCATCAACTCTCTGAATCGCTAATTGAAACAATGATAAAGAAACCAGAAACTGCCCCACCAGATTTATCTCAACGGAATACGCACAGCTTTTTATCGGGCCCGACATTACGCGAACTCAGGGCGCGCCTGCAACGTACCTCCAGGATGTCGTACCGCAGAAAGCGAATCACTTGCCGCAAGGAATTCTCCCGCACTGGTCACATGGACTTAACAGACACCTATATACAGACAAAGCACCCTCCAGTGCCTGCCCCTTATTTGTTAGTTCATTGTAACAACTAATGAATAAGGATTCGGATAATGAAAAAAGCGATGCTTACCAGCCGCTGCTGACAGGTCTCAGCGCCGTACACCCGGCAATGACTGTAATGGATGGCCGCGATATTTTGTCACTTTGTTATGTGTTAGCGCCAATGATATAAGACTAATAAGAAGAATTTATATCACTAGTGTTGACAACGGTACTGGCCGCAGAGGATCTTACCAGCATTTATGATTATAAGCTGCTGCGTTTTGGTAAAGCTCAGGCGGAGCATTACACTGAAGTTATCCACGTCCCGGACGGGAATATTTGTCTACAGAGACACCCTCTTTCTTTCTGTTTAATGCGTTCTTCAGTGCACAATCAATCCGACCTGCGAGAATTATCTCACAGAAAATTTCTGGCGGAATTATTTCTTTCTTTACCTGTTTGTCCTGGGAATGCATAAAAACCTCCAGCATTTGTATATGCCGGCCTATTGCCGGAGTGCAGGAGTTTTTCAGTAAATCGCCCTCTGAATAATAACCAAGCATCACCAGAAGATGGGATATATCGGTCATATTTCTTTCCGTGTCGGGGTGAAAACCACAGAATTCGAGGTCATACCTTTCGGAAAAATCAGGGATCATCCGGGTGATTTGTCGTTTTTCCTGTTCATTAAAATTGCTGAAAGCGGATTTTAAGGCATGAAATAAATGCATGATGTTATTGATGAAATCAACCTCTTCAGGGATTTCAGTATTATCCGTATGCCCGGGATAAGCCAGTTCAATGGCCCAGAGCTGGTTCATGTTAACTGCCGTCCTTATCAGTTCCGTATCATAGCCGCTGCTGATATTCAGGTTATCAACAATATCACAAAGCATCTGGGTGTTCAGTTTTTGCAGGTCGCCATATTGCATTCTTTACCCTCCGTTATTCACCGGGATGTTTATTCTGACCGTGGCTTAACCAGATTTTATTGATTATATTCCTGAAAAGGACCAGCTCACTCCCTTCAAGGCAGGACAGCAACGTGGTCAGTATGTCATTCCTGACCTGCATGGCTAAATGTAGCCGGTCTTGACCCTGCTCAGTGAGTGAGATGATTTTAACTTTTCTGTTTCCGGGCGTTTTATGCCGGGTAATGAGTCCGGCAACCTCGAGAGATTCGAGAGATTCCGTGACGCTCCGGCAGCTGTAGCTGAGAACAGCCATCACTTCCGTTGCATTACATGCCTCATGCTCCTCGATTGCTTTCAGCACTCTTACTTTTGACAGTGTCAGCCCGTGATTTATCAGCGCGTTGTTTACCTCATTTCTGAAGTCATGATGCAGCCGGTTCAGGCGTTCCAGAGCATCAACCAGATCTGTTGACGGGTTATGCATAAGCGCTCCTCTGTTCAGGGAAACATTTCCTTTAATTTGTATTTCAGTACCTTTCCAACCCCCGATTTTGGAATGGCGTCCAGAAAATGAATGCGGCAGGGAATTTTATACGATGTCAGGTATTGCCTGCAGTGCTTCCTGACCTCATGCTCCGTGACCGCGTTCTCTGGCTGTATAACAATAAACGCACAGACCGCCTCCCCGGTGACTTTATCCTGAACGCCGGTGACGGCCGCTTCGCTGATGGCCGGGTGCTGTAACAGCACCGTTTCAATTTCCACCGGATACACATTAAATCCGGAAACAATAATCATCTCTTTTTTTCGGCCTTCCAGTTTTAAGCAACCCCTGTCGTCACGGGTGGCCAGGTCACCGGTGGAAAACCAGCCGTCCCTCAGCACAGCCCGGGTTTCATCCGGTCGGTTCCAGTAACCGCTCATGACCTGGGGCCCCCTGATCAGGACTTCTCCCTTTTCTCCGTCAGCAGTATCCCTGCCCTCTGCATCGACAATCCTGATGTCGGTATCTGCCACCGGAAAACCAGCATTATCCTGGCAGTCAGTAGTATCAAAGGGCTGCACTGAAATCAGCGGTGAGCACTCGGTCATGCCATAACCGACCAGAATGGTTTTCTGCGTGATGTCCAGCCACTGCTCTGCCACCCTGCGGGTCAGTTCTGTTCCGCCACTGACGCAAAAGCGCAGGAATGAGAAATCGACATGCCGGAAATCCGGATGCGCAATGAGATGGCTGTACAGCGTATTCACGCCGGCAAAGGCCGTAAACCGGTATCGCTGCATGGCGCTGATGATGTCCGTGGTGTTCCGGGCGTCCGGGATGAGGATATTTGTTCCTCCGGTCGCGGCAAAGAAAAGAAAATTCACCGTCAGAGAGAAAATGTGATAGAGGGGCAGTGCCGTAACAACTCTTCCTTCACCGTAGCTTGCGTGGTCGCCGCAGGCGGTTTTCACCTGGGCAAGATTGGCCATGATGTTGCCATGACTCAGCATGGCCGCTTTGGATATACCCGTTGTTCCCCCGGTATACTGGAGAAAGGCCAGGCTGTCGCGGGTTATTGCGGGTCTGGTCATCCGGTGAAAGCGTCCGTCATGCAGGGTGACATCAAACCGCACGTGATTATTCTGGTTAGGTTCGGTACTGACATCGTCTGCATCAGTGGTGAGCGGTATGTCTGTATCGGCTTCGATAACATGCAGCGTGTCATCATAACTGAATAACCCGACCAGGGAGGGAAGCGTAATGATGACTCTGGCACCGCTGTCTCCGACAAATTTACTGGCTTCATAGCCTGTTGCATGAGGGTTTATGTTAACCACCACCATCCCGGCCCGTAAAACTGCAATGACAGACAGACAATACTGCAGTGAGTTTGGCAGCATCACGGCAACCCGGTCTCCGGGGCTGAGTTTTCGCAGGCTCTGTAAATAGGCAGCCAGGTTGCGGCTCAGAAAATCCAGGTTACGGTAGCTTAACCATGTGTCTTTACAGACGAGTGCGATGTTATCTCCGCAGGATTCAAATACAGCGTCAAACATACCGGATAATGTACTGGCCTGGAACACGTCAGGGAATTCTGCTTCGCATTTCATAATTGACCACACGTTGTGATAAATGTTGTTAACAGATATACATTGGGTGCTGTTTCAGGCAAGCATTAATAATTAATAAATGTATAAAGTGAGAAGGAGTTCAATTATTTAATTTCTCGGCGTTATTTAGTGGATGCATTAAATAAGAGTGATTTTTGTCTGAATTTAAAATGTTAGCGAAGGAGATGACACTTTTTCGTCACTCTTTGTAACTTCGCACTCACCTGGCTTAAAGCCCTTTAATGTTTATTTATTTTTATCATGTGCTTTAAAAAACATTCCCACGCAAACTGCATGGATTAATTCGGATATTGTCACAAATCGGGTAAGTGTAATTTTTTAAGTGTTGACGTTTGTTTTATTGTTACGTTTACTGGTCCTGCGAACTGGCTGTTAAGTGAAGTTCTGTATATATCAGAATTTAATCCATGCCAAGCAAGCTGATTTTATCAGACAGTCACTGGTCGTATCATCCTGCAGGACTGATATCCACATTGCTCTTTATATTTCTGACCACCAGTGAGGCATATACCGATCATCAGTCAGATTGCCCCTGTAGTCCACAAAAATGCCTGGTGGTTCCTTCCACGGCGACCCGGGGTTAAGGAGGTCTGTTAATGAACATGCTTAAATTGTTAAGACAAACAGTGAGCGCTGTATTGACCGGTGTGGCTCTGGGGGCTGTGCTAATTTCTCCATCTACAGATGCCTGTACCACGCTGGTGCTGCCTGCGACCGACCACACCCGTATCTATGCGCGAACCATGGAGTTTGCGATGGACACTAAATCCCGACTGGTCGGATTGCCACGAAACCTGCCGCTGACGGGCCAGAAAGGCCTTGTATGGAAAGCAAAATATGCGGTAACAGGCATGAATGTTTTCAACATGCCCGCCATGCTGGATGGTATGAATGAGAAAGGGTTGACAGGCGGAGCGCTGTATTTTCCCGGTCTGGCAGGCTATACCGCGCCAGGAGAGGTCGGTGCAGGACAGGGGCTGGCGCCGTGGGAATTTCTGACCTGGGCACTGACGAATTTTTCATCGGTGGCAGAGGTCAGGGCAGCATTACCGACGATACGGATTATGTCCGTGACGCTGAAGGATATGGGGATTGTCCCCCCGTTACATTATACCCTGCATGATGCGACCGGAGCCTCCATCGTCATTGAGCCGGTAAACGGCAAACTGAAGGTGTACGACAACCCGCCGGGGGTGATGACGAACTCGCCGGACTTCGCGTGGCACCTGTCAAATCTGCGTAACTATGCAAATCTGACCCCGGAAAATGTACCCACAACTTCAGCAGATGATGTGGCAGGTACACCTGCGGATGTGGGATACGGGCTTCGTGGCATGCCGGGAGACCCGACCTCTGCATCCCGCTTTGTCCGGGCGGTGTTGCTGGTACGGTCAGCGCAGAAGACTGCGGGGGGGCTGCCGGGGGTAAGAATGGCAGAGCATATTGCCAGCAGCTTTACTATTCCGAAAGGACTTATCCGGGATAAGGGTGTTCCGGGTGACTACACGCAGTGGATATCTGTGGCCGACCTCGGGCAAAAACGCTATTACATAAGAACCTGGGATAATCCCGTGCTGAGTGGTGTTGGATTCAGTGATTTTGATATCAACGGCCCGGCAATGACCTGGTTTGTTATACCGAAAGAAACGCAGCCACAAACGCTTAAGTCGCAGGACGGAGGGACTCAAACGCTGAACATAAGTGTTAAATGACAGGGCGCGGGGCCGAAACGTCAGTACCCTGATGCATCTGACCAGTTGTACTCGCTGAGTTAAATTTGTCCTCTCATCGCCTGAGTATGCTCTGTCCCTGAATAAGGAGTCCGAAGCCCAACTGTACGAAAATGTACGTTTAGCGACGCAGATGATACTGCAGCCGTTTTTCATAATCATCCCGGCAGTCCGCATCACAAAAATGCACGTCCTTCAGGGGAGCACTGCAATTGTGGCACAGTCCGGTCATCGGCAGCGACGCCCGCGTTCTGCTGCGAAGCAGATGCTCCAGCCTCATCTGTTCGGCCTGGCTGGCCAGATCCACTTCATCCATTCCTCATATTCCTTAACATTGATATCCGCTATCTTCCTCTACAAATCACTGCCCTGACTGCGCATACCCGCCCGGGACAAACCATAACAGCAGGGACACGATCACTACAAAAATGACAATGGATACAGGTAACCGATTTTCATACCCGGCTCGCTTACGGCGTACCGGTCAGAGACTGTGAGTAATAGCCGGTCTGCCCTTTTGCCGCGCACATCGTCCTGTTAAAGGGCACCGACAGCGTACCGCCGTCCAGCGCCAGCGACACGAACCCCGGCCGGATACAGTGACCGCCGTCAAAGGCATCGCTGGCCACCCAGCGCAGCAGGATCTGCAGGGCTTCCCCGGCAGGCACAATCACCGGCGGCAGCGCCGGTCCCGGATACATGCCCCGGGCCGTGCGCCGTTCCGCCGTCACAGGATGGTGTTCCGCATCGCTGAATGCCAGCACGGGACGCGGCGGCAGCATGCAGGGGGCCTCTCCGGCGTTGTATAACACCAGGGACATACCGCCCTGCAACATACCGTCATACAGGCCGTCACGGTCATCGGTGTGCAGGCGGATATCGGCACTCCGGCAGGGCGATATCGGGGGGCTGTCGGCCAGGGCCGGCGCCACCGGCAACAGGTAAAGGGGAGTCATCAGCAGGTGAGGGAAATATCGCATGGTACCGCTCCGTCAGTGAGTTGCGCTGCCCGGCGCCGGGCATAAAAAAGCGCAACACAAAAGGGCCAGTGTTGCGCGCTGTATAAAAATGAGGGTTGGTCATACGGTTAATACAAAATTAAGCAGTGGCATATAACGGACTCATTAGCGCAACGAGAAAGCGGGGCAGTCAACTCCTGTCGTCAGCAGTGAAACATGCTTCAATACTGAGCACCCCGAGCGCGCATGCCGTTTACTAACCTGGCACGAAAACGCCGCTCATGATCGTCCCGGCAGTCCGTATCGCAGAAGCGGGCCTCATGCAGGGGTTCACCACAGTTATGACATTTTCCCGTTAATGGCAGCACAGGGCGTAGCCGGCAGGCCAGAAGCTGCAGAATCCGGGCCATTTCAGCCTGCTGTGCTTTATCCACAATGTCCATGACATTAACCTCCGCGCTTAACGGCCACGTGACGTGCCAGTCAGTCTTTTCAGGGGGGGCTGAAGACAGTCCGGGCTACATGACGCGGCGTTTATTATGCTGTTCTGAACATTACCCTGTTCTGATAATAAACCGGTCAGCCAGTGACCGGTTTTCGTTATGAAGGTGTAAATCAGAACTGGTAAACCAGACCGGTGGCCACGATATTATCCGTTGCCACGCCGGT
>NZ_JBDKEE010000047.1:0-16033 GCF_051130085.1 Enterobacter sp. PTB | reverse complement strand
CTCTGACCGCCAGAGTCAATGCCGCTCTGTCAGTAACGTCCACGGGCTTACAGAGTGTATCTGGCAGGTTGAGCGCTTTCATTGGCTCACTACGGCGGGCGATCAGCAGAAGGGGATGTCCTTCCGCCGATAACAGTTGGGCGGTAGCAAGGCCGATACCTGAGCTGGCACCGGTGATAACAATCAGGGGTTTCTTTTCATATTGCATGCTGAACTCCACATAATTAAAAATGATAGCTAAAGCGACGGGTGGACTGTAATTCATCCATTTCAGGCTTTAAAATGGTTTTTTCTTCTCACAGGCATCATTAAATATTATGGATTATCGCCAGCTTCATGCTTTCATCGCTGTTTTCGAGGAGCGAAATATTACTGGCGCGGCCCGTCGGCTTTGCCTCACTCAGCCCGCCTTGTCAGCCACCATTAAAATGCTTGAAGACGATCTCGGGACACCGTTATTTCTGCGCCAGCCACGCGGTGTGGAAGTGACGCAGGATGCCAGGATCCTTTACCCACATGCCCGGCGTATGGTGGCTGAGCTGGATACACTAACCCGTAGCTTCAGACGGGAGAGGCACCGACAGCCCCTTAACATCGGTATCGAGCATGACATTGCGGACAGTCAGTTAAATGTTTTTCTGCAGCACATCCGCGATCCGGAATTCTGTTTGCTGGTCACGCTGGAGCCAGGCTGTACGGGGGATATTCGTTTTGGCTGTGAAGAACTGCGTTGCGAAGATGAGCTGTTCTTACCATTGCATACCGAGCCGTTTCTCCTGGCTCTCCCCGGCGACCACCCACTGACAGCGAAAACGACGGTGACCGAAGCGGATCTTCATGGTCTGTGCTGGGTAATGTGTCCTGAGCTGACATCACACCAGCGTCTGCTGCCGGTTTATGGTGCTACGGCAAACTCACCGGCAGCTAATGCCGGGACGTATTCTCTGGCACTCAGACTTGTCATACAGGGACTGGGGGTTGCTATTGTGCCGGAGTCACTGGCACGTGAACATTCGCAGGTCGTGACCAGAGCCCTGCCTGGACATCCACTCTCAAGACGAACGGGAGTCTGTTATGCGGTTCAGTCACTGTCATTTCCCGCCGTGGATCAATTCATCCAGCATTTGATGCGAATTCCATGTTGATCAAGACCGTGCAGGGGCGCAAACAGCATGGCACCCTGCACCGCAATCCTTTTCAGGTCCATGTTAATGCATGGACTTTTGGCTATCTGGCAGGTCAGATTTCAGACCCTGACCGTGTGGCGGGGCAGAGGGCTGGCGACAATGACCAGACGTCCCCTGATACCCGCCAAAACCACGATAATCTGTTGTCCGTATGTGAGATGATATACCGTAAGCAGTGGTTTTCGCTTACGGATTCAGCGTTTATCTGTAGCGCTCCCCGAGAAGAGTTCTGACAAGAACCGCAGCATGGTCACGGGCTTGCTGAATGATATCCTCTTTGTTGACAATTCGGTTGCAATGGACGCAAGTGATGCCGGTGGTGTCGTCCACATCGCTGATTTCTGTCCCGCTGTGTACGGTGAGATCGTGGTTGCAGCCAGGGCACTTAAAAGGAATGGGGCTCATCATTGATAACCTTTTTGGTAGAGGGGCTTAGTTGCCAGACCGTAGCAACGACAGGGTCAATGCCGCAAGGCTCGTCTGAGCCTGTCCCTGAGCAACGTCGATGTGTGGAGGTGGTCACATCGCAGACGAAAAAAACACGACATGGTTGAGCGAATGATACTGAGCCGAACCGGGATCGTTTCCTTATCGGTTTGCATCCGCGTTTTTAGAATACAAGCACCATCCTCCCTCCAGTCGCCCTTCCGGAATACAAGCACCATCCTCCCTCCAGTCGCCCTTCCGGAATACTCATCTGCGACGAATCACCCTCTCCGCGACGCTCTGCTCTACCGCCAGGAACAACCTGTAACGATCTTTTTTGCACGACATTGCCACCCGGTGTGAGGATCCCCGATGCGTGTACCATCAGGATCACCTGGACGAGAACATCATCATGACATCACATACTACTGAACGTCAGCCGGACGGCGGAACCCCTGACATGCAGAACGCCTCCGCCAGGGCAAAAACCGCCGCAGGACTGGAACGAGAAGGCAACTATGGTGAAGCTGCCCGATGGTGGCGGATGGCCGCAGATGTTGCCCGTAACCCACGCCAGCAGCACTGGCATGAATCCCGGGCCAGTCTGTGTGAACGCTACCATCAGGCTCCACTGGCACAGCCGTAAGCCACTGAATGACCTGAATATGTGAAGTCTGACGTTGATTTTCGGGGACACCCGTTGTGAACGTGCTCCCGATATGTATGTGACATATCGGGAGCGGAACGGCAGGGCTATCGCCCTGTATTCAGCTCAGTGATAAAAAATATCAAGGCAGAGGCTATCTGAATGAAATTAAAAGCGCTTTCCCTGCTGGTTCCGGCAATGCTGGCCGCAGGTGCTGCACACGCAGCTGAAATTTATAACAAGGACGGCAACAAGCTGGATCTGTACGGCAAGGTTGACGGCCTGCATTACTTCTCTGATGACAAGAGCCAGGACGGCGATCAGAGTTACGTGCGCCTGGGTTTCAAGGGTGAAACCCAGGTGAACGACCAACTGACCGGCTACGGCCAGTGGGAATACAACGTGCAGGCGAATAACACCGAAGGTGACAGTGATAACTCCCAGTCCTGGACCCGTCTGGGCTTTGCCGGCCTGAAGTTCGGTGACTGGGGCTCCTTCGACTACGGTCGTAACTACGGCGTGGTCTACGATGTGACCTCCTGGACCGACGTGCTGCCGGAGTTCGGCGGTGACACTTACGGTGCGGATAACTTCCTGCAGCAGCGTGCTAGTGGCGTGGCGACGTACCGCAACAACGATTTCTTCGGCCTGGTTGATGGCCTGAATCTGGCCCTGCAGTACCAGGGGCAGAACGGCGGCAGCGGTGAATCCAATAACTTCCGCGATGAACTGCGTCAGAACGGCGACGGCTTCGGTGGCTCCCTGACCTACGATATCGGTGAGGGATTCAGCGTTGGCACCGCCATTGCCAGCTCAAAGCGCACGGATGAGCAGAATCGTCTGGATTACGGGCATGGCGACAAGGCCACCACCTACACCGGCGGGCTGAAGTACGACGCCAACAATATCTACCTGGCGACGCAGTACACCCAGAGCTACAACGCCACTCGCTTTGCCGGTAATGGTGAAGATGATTCCGTCAGCGGTTTTGCCAACGTGGCCAAAAACTTCGAAGTGGTGGCCCAGTACCAGTTTGATTTCGGTCTGCGTCCGTCCATTGCGTACCTGCATTCCCGCGGTAAGGACATCGAGGGCTTCGGCGATCAGGATCTGCTGTCCTACATCGACCTCGGCACGACCTACTTCTTTAACAAGAACATGTCGACCTATGTCGATTATAAAATTAACCTGCTGGATGAGAATGATTTCACCCGCAGGGCGGGGATCTCCACGGACAACGTGGTGGCCACCGGTCTGGTTTACCAGTTCTGATTTACGGTTCCGTCATACAAACCGGCCGCTGTGGCCGGTTTTTTTGCCATCATAATAAGCGAAGGATGTTTCTGTGTTGCCGACTGCCGGGACGACCATGAGCGCCGTTTTCGGGCGCGGATAATTAACGGCGTCCGGGGGCGGGAGGCTCAGGGCCGCTGTCCGGGTTGACTTACCGGGGTACCCGTTGTGCTAATCGGAGCGTTATATGCCACTGCTTCATTTGTTATTTTCGGGTAAGTCACCCCTCATTTATATCGCGCGCGACACACGGATCGTTTTGTGTTGCGCTTTTTTTTGTCCGTTCCCGGCAGAGTCTGCCGGGAGCATCATCACGGAGTTTGTGCCGATGCGATACGTTATTTCCATGACGCTGACCACCCTCTCTCTGCTGCTGATGCCGGCTGCCCGGGCGGATATCATGTCGATACTGCCCTGCGGATCGTCAGATATTACGGTGCATACCGATGACCGCAGCGGCCTGTACGACGGAATGTCACAAAGCGGCACGAGTCTGGTGTTACGCAACACCGGCTCCCGGGCCTGTATGCTTCCGCCTCGACCGGTCCTGACCTTCAGCGATGCCGCGCATCACCCGATGGTCGTTGAGCGACGCCCCGTCCGGGGCATGAACCCCGGGCCGGTGCTGCTGCCGGTGACTGTACCGGCAGACCACGAGCTGCAGATACTGCTGAGCTGGGTGTCCAGCGATGCGTTTGACGGTGGCAACTGTATCCGGCCAGCGTTTGTTTCACTGGGGCTGACCGGGGGAATGCTGACGGTGCCCTTTGACCGCCAGATGTGCGCGGCGAAAGGGCAGACCGGCTATTACTCTCAGTCGCTGACCGGTACGCCGTAAGCGAACCGTTTCGGACGCCGTTTGTATCCGGCGCAGGTACCATAACTCTCTGTGGTCCGCCCGGAAAGAGGAGACTCACTGATGCTGCACATTTTACTGACGCTGGTGCTGGGCCTGACCTGCGTGGGATGTTTTGTAATGGCCTGGATTGTTTCCAGCGTTGAGCCGCTGGATAACCCGGCACGGGCTCAGGTGCGGCATCTGGTCGTGCTCAGGCAGGCCAGGGCACGTCGCCGTCTCTGGTTAGTGTTGGGATTTATCTGCCTGGCGGCTCTGCTGGCGTGGAACCGGATATGAAAATCGGCTGGCTGTTTCCCGTCGCCATTTTTGTGGTGACGGTGGCTCTGATGCTGTGGTTTGTCCTGGGCGGGTATGCGCAGCCAGGGCAGTGATCTGGATGCCGGATATCAATGTTAAGGAATGAGTAATGGATGAAGTGGATCAGGCGAGCCAGGCCGAACAGATGAGACTGGTGCAACTGCTTCATAGCAGAACCCGGGCGTCGCTGCCGCTGACCGGGCTGTGTCACAATTGCTGCGCTCCCCTGAAGGACGTGCATTTTTGTGATGCAGACTGTCGGGATGATTATGAAAAACGACTACAGCCCCATCTGCACCGCTGAAACAGGCGCTGTTGGCGATGAGCCGCGACGGTAGGGGATGCCGTCAGAGCACAGCGGATCCCGAAAATAACCGACCTGGTGATACGACGATATCTCAGAGCATCTCACCAGGGGGCACCGCAACATAAAAAAATGCCCACTACAGGAGCGGGCCAGGCGCTAAATAGTGCAAGAGCAATGGAGCATAATGACTGTTGTCTGTACTGACTGTCAGCGAGGGGGCGGAGATTGTCAAATTTTGATAATTGTCCTGCAGTGCTTCAGCAAGAGGGATGACCAGGCACTGCACTTAGCCACAGCACGATGTTTGCATCCCTTGCATCAATCTTAGTTCCCCACCTCACAGTTAACAAATAAATTACAGGTCATACCTGTTAGTTGAGTTTAACTTCAGTTAACAATGATAAACATTGGTTAAACAAAGAATAAAAATATTATTAATGGTGGAATAGCATTGTGAAAAGCAGGCTCTATCTGACGCAGCACGAAACGGAACAAATACTGCGGGCGACGGAAGGTGAAAAAAATGGACTTCGGGATCGGTGCATGATCATGATGTGTTTTTACCATGGGCTTCGGATCAGCGAGTTGCTTGGCCTGACCATCCGGGATATCGATTTAGCGGGCGGGACTATTTTTATCCGGCGACTGAAGAACGGATTCAGTACCGTGCACCCGCTCCAGCCTGACGAACGACGCTTGCTGGGGCAGTGGATGAGTCGCAGACCGCTGTCGGAGGAAGGATGGCTTTTCCCCAACGCGAAAGGGAACCATCTCACCCGGCAGTATATGTACAAGCAACTGCGGCATTACGGATTATTAGCCGAGCTGGCGGTGCGGGTTCATCCCCACATGCTGCGCCATGCCTGCGGTTACGAACTCGCCGAACAGGGGATGGATACACGATTAATCCAGGATTACCTCGGGCATCGTAATATCCGCCACACTGTGCACTACACGGCGGGAAATTCGGCCCGATTCGCACAGACATGGAAAAAGCAGCGCCTGGCGGTGGTGAGCGAGGAGAATGAGCAATACGGGATGATGAACGATACCGTAGTCTGTGTGATGAGAGTCATTATTGCTCAGGGCAGGTTTGCACTGAGCGTATTACACCGCTATATATCGGGAAGCCAGCCTTGTGCGTTGTTGATGCAATGATTTCCGGGAGCCTTTCGTCAGCTCCCACTCTGGTGGACTTACACTGTTTTAAATAAAACGATCCCGTTATCATTCCCAATATGAAAAAGAATCACACTGCATTACTTCCAGAAGAATCCCTCACCGATCTCGCCCATTTTTCATGGTGTGGGCTGGTGGGCTTGCGTCTGGCACAACAGGACGGCCAGGCGCTGTCACCGCTGACTATCCACACCTTTTTAGTACGCTGGCTTGCTGACGCGCAAAAACAGCGGCGTTTTCCCCGCTCAGTGGCACCGGATATCGACAGCCTGCTCCGACTCGGGCGTCAGAAAGGTCCTGCAGCCGGATTGCTAAAACGTCTTGAGTACCTCTATCAGTCCTGCACGGAGCCGGTAACGCAGCAGTCGGATTTATTCCGTCTGACCCACGCTATCGAATATCTCAGGGCGCAGGGCTGGGTTAACGCGGTAGTGACCGATGAAGAATGGCTTCCCGGAGCGCTATACGCCGAATACGCGGACGTATCCGCGCTGCTGGTAAGAAAATCCGAACTCCAGCGCCATTTTACCGAACAGGGCCAGCAGTCCGCGCAGGTGGAATTTATCGTGGCTGGCGACAGTCGCGTTGTGGGCGATGTGCTTGAGGCGAGGGAGCTGCGTTACACTATGGGTGAGCAACACGCTGGCTGGTGTTTGCTGTCGCTGCTGCCAGCAACTGATGCAAACGCTGCAGCAGTGCAGATGTATAGAGGGAAATGACCGTGGGGCGAATTGACGACCAGATCGAGAAATACCCGTTTTCATTCGCTGATGAGACTCCCCGCCTGATCCGACAGTGGGCGGATGTGCTGGAAGAATGCAGACACCTGAAAGCCGGAGCGGAAGAACGGCTGCGTGTTGCCCTGCTGAACGTCGATTACGTCACCAGCTTCGGGCTGCCTTTTCGGCTGCTGTTAACCCGCAC
Organism: Enterobacter sp. PTB; assembly: GCF_051130085.1. Taxonomy (NCBI): domain Bacteria; kingdom Pseudomonadati; phylum Pseudomonadota; class Gammaproteobacteria; order Enterobacterales; family Enterobacteriaceae; genus Enterobacter; species Enterobacter sp. PTB. The sequence goes on along the minus strand of NZ_JBDKEE010000047.1, from coordinate 8,915 downwards.
GCCCCAGTTGATCGCCAACCTGCGCAACGAGCTACAGCTTAACCAGGAAGAGGCGATCTTCAACGGGAAGCGCTTTCGCTGCGTCTGGAGTCTGCAAACCGATCTCAGCGCAATACCGGACGAATTTCAGTACCGCATGGTCACCCGCATCCGGCGTCTGGATCCCACTGGCGTAGCGGCCTCACCATATCAGCAGATTGCGAAAGACATGAAAGCGCCGCGCGAACGGCTCAGGCTGGTGCTGGAAAACGGGTTAAAGGTGACCGCATTCGACGGACTGTTCTGGTTTTGAATTCAGCGGATCGCCGCCGATGTGTAACGGCTTCGCAAAACGGGGATGGTGATCGCGACATCAGAAGCAGAGGTTTCAAATAACCTCACCGGTACGACCTGCCGGATCCCGGTTTATACCCTTTCCACGGGTCATTGATTCCCACCTGATAAGAAACATGCAATCCGGCCACATCTCTGTGTGGGCAGGTCGATGACGTTAAAACCGTAGTGATGAAAGTGTTTATGTGATACACATCACAATTAACTACAACTTAACATTTTGTTGCAAAACCATAACGTGATGCCGTAAATGATAATGCGATTAATTACGGGATGTTATTGTCTGTATTTTAAGCACAGATACACAGTCTCTAATATCAACGGTATATTCATTAAGTCAACAAAGAAAAGGCGGCATTCATCATGAAATACCATAAAGTTACATTTTAATACAAAATGCCATCGGGTTATGTAGGAAGCATTAAATTAGCAGCCTCTTTGATTTTTTATTTCCAAACTTCTACTATTCGCGCGTTCTATGAACAATTAGGGCAATAGCCTTCCTGTCTGCGATGAAGGGATTACCCGGAGTGATTGGAAGGCCAGCAGGTAAAGTGCACTGACAAAGATAACCTCAGCCTCCAGTATCGGAGAGGGGCTGTCGGTATACTTTGTTGTTACGTTGTCCAGAGGCATAAATAGCATAGCATTCTGCCAGACGACTAAGTGCGTAAAATCATGGTTGAGTCAAAGTACATGAATAAAGGCTCACAAGGAAAATGAAGTGACGGAATAAGAATTATGACTAACACACCGAAGATTTGCATCGTTACAGGCGGTTCCAGTGGCATCGGGGAAGCCACAGCGCTCCTGGCACTGGAGCAGGGCTATCGTGTGTACAACCTTGATTTATTACCCCCACAATCAACTTCATCACAACGTGATGACACCTTTTTAAAATGTGATGTCACGAACCGCAGTGAGGTGGATGAGGTTGTGAATTTAATTTCCCTCCGTGAAGGTGGGATTGATGCTTTAGTGGTAAGTGCAGGGGTTCATTTATCTGCAAACATCGAACAAACCTCAGAAGAGGATTTTGACAGGGTGATGACTGTCAATACAAAAGGTACTTATTGCCTGTTAAAATCCGTTATTCCCTTGATGAAAGAAAAAAGAAAAGGGAGCATCGTGATTGTTTCTTCCGACCAGGCCTTTGTCGGGAAGAAGAATAGTTTTGTTTACAATTCATCGAAAGCGGCGATTGCCGCAATGGCAAGAACTATTGCCCTGGATTATGCACCTTTTGGCATTCGTTGCAATGCAATTTGTCCCGGCACAATAGACACCCCGCTCTATCAGAATGCTGTACAACGTTATGCTTCGAAAAATGGACTGAATATTGATGAAGTACATGAAGACGAAGCAAAAGAGCAGCCATTAGGCCGAATAGGTACACCTGAAGACGTTGCCCATTTTATTGGTTTTCTCATTGGTGATTCATCATCATTTATAACAGGAGCACTGCTTCCTGTTGACGGCGGTTATACAGCCAGATAAAGCATGACAAAAGGAGGTTCTGATATGACGCAGATTCATTGCGTAGCCAGATTCCAGGCTAAGAGTGGAAAAGTAGATGAGCTTGTCGAGAGTTTACGTAAGCTCATCCCTGACACGCTGTCGGAAGAGGGGTGTATTGGCTACGATCTGACACGAGAAATGCAATATTCAGGTTCTCATGGTGAAAAATGGGATGTCTGCTTAATTGAGAAATGGAAATCAAGAGCGGATTTTGACCTGCACTGCGCTAAACCATACATCACTGATTTTTTTGACCAGACGGCACAAATTTTGGTTGAAAAATCCGATGTTCGTCTTTACGGGACATCAGTTTAGGCATTTCAGGCGATTAAGGATATTTGCCACTAGCTCATCTTTTGTTACACCGGTAAACATTTCGCAGTCTTTGGCATATTTTATCGCAACCCAATATCCCTGATTCTCTAAGTAGGTCAGCTTAATATCCTGCCCTGCAACATTGATAACTTCGACTGATTTTGATTGATTGAATGTATTGTCAGACATGAATATAGAAGTATTCCTTTCAAATCCATTGATTATGATTGATTGTGGCATCATCCTGGTAAAGGACGTAGAGCACCGTTTTATCGCCACCAATGTTGTTTTTTCCCGGCTTGCCGGAAAAAAGACAGAGTCAATTATTGGATTAAATGATTTCGATATGCCCTGGGCTGACAGTGCAGGTATCTATGTCAATCATGAGAAAGACATTCTGAGAGGGGACAATTATTCTGTCGTTGAGCCTCTGAATGGAACCACACCTGTAAATCTGATAACGACCAAAAAAGTTATCTATGATGCTGCGGGTAAACCTGCCGGAACCATTGCCACTGCAGTTGAAATCCCGCAAAACATAAACTTCTTCAATCTTGCTGGCAAATCAGAAAGTATTAAAGTTTGTAACTATGGTGAAAAATATAACTTAACCGCCATGGAATCAAAAATTATGTACTTTCTTCTCAAAGGTCTAAAACGAGCGGCTATCTCAGAAAGTGCAGGTGTTTCTTTAAAGTCTGTGGATTTTCATTTGATGAATCTCAAAAAGAAATTCAGGGCGGAGAGTACGAAAGAACTTGTGAGTCTTGCTTATCAAAAAGGCTATCAGGACATACTCCCATTCACACTTAAATTCTGAAACCTAGAATTTTTCTAGTATGTTTAAACCTGAAAATAGAGTTCAATACTCAGATATCAGGACTGAAACTCAGCACATATTTACAATGCCAGAATCACAACCAACGGGTGGGCAGGCTTGTCAATATAAAATAACAATCTGAAGTCTCAGGTGTGGCTTAATTCTTAACTGAAGAGTACGAAGTGAAAGAAATATGAGTGGCAGACGGTGCGATGAGTGTGAAATCCCGGGTGGATTTCATTTCCATTTTCCAAATTTAACTTTTTTCGGGTTTTGACAGAAGCCGGGCAAATAAATAACACACAAGCGAAGGACAGATCATGAGCTATCAGTCGGAAATACCTAAAGCGCGAATTAATCTCAAGCTTGACCTGCATGTTGGCGATGCGCAGCGTCAGTCTGAGCTCCCCCTGAAAATGGTGGTCGCCGGAGACTTCAGCAATGGCCGGGAAACGGCACCGCTGTCAGAAAGGAATAAGATCAATATCAATAAGCTGAATATCCAGCAGGTGGTCGCAGAGTTTGCGCCTTCGGTCAGCTTCGATGTGAAGCATATACATGACGGCGAAGAAACGGAAGAGAAGATTAATCTGACGTTCCGCCAGATGAAGGATTTTACCCCGGAGCACGTAGCCCGTCAGGTGCCACGCCTGCAGGCGATGCTAATGATGCGCAATCTGCTGAAAGACCTCCGGGCCAATCTGTTAGATGACGCAGGCTTCCGCCGCGAGCTGCTGGAAATCCTGCGTAAACCCGACCTGAGCGACGAGCTTCGCGCTGAAATTGCCGCCCTGGCACCACAGGACATCTGATCCCCCTATTTGCACGAGATAAAAACCATGTCAGCAGAACAGAATACCGCCGCCGCGACGGCTGAAGTCCTGGAGCAGGAACAGTCTGCCGGGGTCTACGCGTCATTACTCAAAAAAATTAATCTCGCCCCCGTTGACCGGCTCAGCGATATCAGCGCCTGGCGCGATGAAGCCGATATGGCGGAAGCCGGTGCCAGCCAGCGCGTGACCGCTGCCCTGGGCATCTTTCTGGAGCAGCTGCGCCAGTCCGGTACGCAAAAAGTCGATAAGCTGGATAAAGCCCTGCTGGATCAGATGATTGGCGAGCTGGATCGCCAGCTCAGCCAGGATCTGGATAAAATCCTGCACCATCCTGAGTTTCAGAAGGTGGAAAGCCTCTGGCGCGGCGTGGCGCACCTGATTAGTCGGGCGGATTTCAGAAAAAATATTCGCGTAGAGCTTCTTGATTTGTCTAAGGACGATTTGCGGGAAGATTTTGAGGATGCGCCGGAAATCATTCAGAGTGGATTATACCAGCACACATATGTTAATGAGTACGATACTCCGGGCGGTGAGCCTGTTGCAGCATTAATCTCTGCCTACGAGTTTGATGCCTCGTCACAGGATATTGCCCTGCTGCGTAACATCTCTAAAGTCGCCGCCGCTGCCCATATGCCGTTCATTGGCTCGGTTGGCCCGGCGTTCTTCCTGAAAAACACGATTGAAGAGGTGGCGGCCATTAAGGACGTGACCAACTACTTCGACCGCGCGGAGTATATCAAATGGAAGTCGTTCAGGGAAAGCGACGATTCTCGCTACATAGGCCTGACGATGCCGCGCGTGCTGGGCCGCCTGCCGTATGGCCCGGATACCGTCCCGGTACGCAGCTTCAACTACGTGGAAGAAGTCAAAGGCCCGGATCACGACAAGTACCTGTGGACCAGTGCTTCCTTCGCGTTTGCCGCCAACATGACACGCAGTTTCGCCAGCAACGGCTGGTGTGTGCAGATCCGTGGCCCGCAGGCCGGTGGTGCCGTGGAAGACCTGCCTGTCCACCTGTTCGACCTTGGTACCGGCAGCCAGGTCAAGATCCCGTCCGAAATCATGATCTCCGAAACCCGCGAGTTTGATTTTTCGAATCTCGGATTAATACCGCTAAGTTACTATAAAGGACGGGATTACAGCTGTTTCTTCTCTGCCAACTCCACGCAGAAACCGGCGCTGTATGACACCCCGGACGCCACGGCCAACAGTCGTATCAACGCCCGTCTGCCGTACATCTTCCTGATGTCGCGTATTGCCCATTACCTGAAGGTTATTCAGCGCGAGAATATCGGTACCACCAAGGATCGTCGCGTACTGGAGCAGGAGCTGAACCGCTGGCTGAGCGGCCTGGTGACCGAGATGACCGATCCGGGCGATGCCCTGCAGGCGTCTCATCCGCTGCGCGAAGGCAAAGTGGTGGTGGAAGATATTGATGATAACCCGGGCTTCTTCCGCGTGAAACTCTTTGCGGTCCCGCATTTCCAGGTGGAGGGGATGGACGTCAATCTTTCCCTGGTCAGCAAGATGCCGAAAGCCAAAGCATAACGGGATGGTGTCATGAAGATTTTTCGTCCGTTATGGGAAGACGGGGCGTTTCTGACCCCGCAGCAGTTTCAGCAGCAGGCCCTGTGGGATGCCCATATGGCGCAGACGGTGGCCCGCATGGCGCTGGCAAATCCGTGGGGCGTGGTCACGGCAGAGTTTGATGACGGCGCCCTGGCCCTCTCCCGTCTGAATGCCACCCGTCTGGTGGTGCGTTTCCAGGACGGGACGCTGATCGACACCGATCTCTGCGACAACCTGCCGCCCGTGTGCGATCTCCAGGGGATCACCGCCGACTCGGTCGGGGTGGTGCTGGCCCTGCCGCTGCTGAGCGCCAACGGCGGTAATCTGGATGACGGCAGGGACAGCGAGCGTCCCCGCCGCTGGAAGCAGGAGCGGGTGAGCGTGCAGGAGCTGGCGGGTCACGAGCAGACCGATATCCCGGTGCTGCGCCATGCCCTGACGTTACGCCTTGCCCATCAGGAAAACACCCCTTGGCTGACCTGTCCGGTGGCCCGGCTGGTGCGTAATGCTCAGGGGCAATGGGTTCGTGATACCGCGTTTATTCCCCCTATGCTGGCGCTGTCCGGCAGCCCGTCGCTGCTGGCACGACTCCGGGATCTGCTGCATCGTCTGCAGGCCCGTCGTCTGCGTCTGATGGACATGCGCCGGGAGGCCAATGAACGGCTGGCCGATTTTGCCGTGGCGGACGTCTCGCTGTTCTGGCTGCTCAATGCCCTGAACAGCGCCGCACCGGTGCTGAGCGATCTGCTGGAGAGTCCGGCTCTCCATCCTGAACTGGTGTTCAGGGAGCTGGTCCGCCTGACCGGCAGCCTGATGACCTTTTCGCTGGAGCACGATCTCAGGGCTATCCCGGCGTACCGTCACGAGACGCCGGAGCAGGTGTTTGGTCCGCTGCTCTCGTTACTCGATCAACTGCTTGAAGCCAGCCTGCCTTCCCGCGTCGTGCCGGTTGTGCTGAAACAGGACGGTGTGATGTGGAAAGGGGATCTGCACGATGCCCGCCTGCGTGAAGGGGCGGATTTCTGGCTGTCGGTACGCTCATCCATGCCCACCCACGAGCTGCAGATACGTTTTCCGCAGCTGTGCAAGGCGGGCAGCTTCGATGACGTCTCGGAGGTGGTGAACGTGGCGATGAGCGGCATGACGATTACGCCGGTCAGCCATGTCCCTGCGGCAATCCCGGTGCGTCTGGATAATCTGTACTTCGCGCTGGAGCTGAATTCTGATGCCGGTCGTGCCATGCTGGCGGCGGGTAACTGCTCGTTCTATACCCCGGCTGCGCTGGGTGATGTACAGCTGGAGCTGTTTGCGGTGCTGCGGACATGAGCCAGGCAACGGTGGCAAAAGCCGAACAGATATTATACCCGGGCTGGCTGATGGTCAGCCAGATACGTAACGAACATATCGCGCCGGAGGGGGATGCGCTGTATCGTCGCGCCTGCCAGCTGGTGCCACAGATGCGCCGCCAGTTTGACGAGGCGGGATTCAGCGAGTCCTCCCGTGAACAGATGCTCTTTGCCCTGTGCGCCCTGCTGGATGAGAGCGTGCTCCGTCGCGGGAACAGTGGTGACGCTTACCAGTGCTGGCACGCCAACCCGCTGCAGGTCCATTTATTTTCCCGCCATGATGCCGGTAAGGCTATATGGGAAGACATCCGCACCCGGCTGAAATCCCCGACACCGGATATGGCGGTCATGAGCTGCCTGTACCGTACCCTGCAACTGGGCTTTGTCGGTCAGTACCGTGAGCAGGACCATGAGCGTCGTGAGGACGTGGTGCGTGCGCTGGCAGAACGGGTGCCTCCGTTTACCCTGAGCCAGGAAAGCCCGGTGGTGGTGCGACCCTCCGTGCTGCGCGGCGGGCGGTGGTGGTACTGGCTGTCATGGGGCGCAGGAATAGTGGCGCTGGCCGCGATGTGGTTTGTGTTCTCCGCGCTCCTGGATAGTCAGGTGGCACAACTCCTCGGGCCGGGGTAATGCCTATGCGTTATCTGTCCCGGCATACGCTGACGCTGCTTATCCTTATCCTGTCCCTGTGGCTGGTCAACGGCTTTTTGCCGGTATCTCTCATCACGCAGCTGTTACTCAGTCTGTCTGTGCTGCTCGCGGCAGGCGGGTGGCTGTGGCATCGCTGGCCGCCGCGTTCGTCAACGGGCGGGGCTGACGACCGGCTGGCGGAAGATGTCCTGCCGCCGGACACCTTTACCGGCGCGGTCGTTCTGGTTGCCGGGGACACCGCCTCCCTGTTTGCCGCAGAACAATACTGTCGTGAAACGGCTCAGGGCTGGTATCTGCGTGCGGATAACCCCGAACAACTCCCCCGTCTCGCAGAGCAGCTTGCTGACGCACGCCCGTCGCTGTTGCCCCGTGTCGCGCTGCTGCTGGCGATCACCCCGGAGCAGCATAACCGGGAAGACACCTTCCAGCAGACGCTGCGCAGCTGGCAGCGAGCCATGGCGCAGTGCCATGAGTGGCTGCCCGGTCAACCTGCCCTGCTGAGCGCGGTCTGGCTCTCACCCCCTGATGATTCCGTATCAGCACCCCCCCGCTGGTTTAGCGTCACGCCCGGTCATACCGCGCCACGGGTGCATCTTCCAGGTGAAGGCATCCTGACGCTGGCGGACTGGCAGCGTGAAGCGGCACCGGAGAGTCGTTTCTCACGTCTCAGCCAGAGCCTCTGGCTGGATACCCTGCAGGCGTGGTATCAGCGCGTGGTGGTTCCGCCATTACAGGGCGGTCAGAACCCCCTTCGTCCCGCTGCGCTGGGGTACTGCCTGACGCCAGTCTGCGGAGAGCACGACAATCTCTGGCAACAGCAGACAGCGGCGCTGACCGCAATGGTACCGGCTGTCACACCCGAAACGTCGTTATTGCCGCTCCCGGATATGCTGCTCAGCACGCTCTCCCGTCACCGTGGCGTCAGTCGCCGGATGCAGAACTGGCGCATCGCCGGGCTGATAAGCTGCGCATTCCTGATGCTGGCAATGACGTGTTCTTTTGCCAGTAACCAGCGGCTTATCCGTACCGTCAGCGACCATCTGAACCTGTACGCCCGCCTGGGTGAACAGCCTGCGGGTCCGCGCCTCCAGGCGCAGGCCACCCTGCGCGGCGACCTGCAGCATCTGGATGACATGCAGCGCCGGGGCGTCCCGCAGCGCTACGGGCTGGGGCTGTATCAGGGCATGCGCCTGATGGCCCCGGTGAACGCGGCGGTCAACGGCTGGACGCCAGCAGCCCCTTCGGTGAAACAGCCCGCCGTCAGCGCGGTGCCACAGACTGTCCGGCTCGACAGCCTGTCGCTGTTTGCGCCGGGCGAGGCTTCCCTGAAGTCCGGCTCCACGAAGGTGCTGGTGAATGCGCTGGTGGGCATTAAGGCGAAGCCCGGCTGGCTGATTGTGGTCAGCGGGCACACCGACAACACCGGCAGTCAGCGGCTTAACCAGACGCTGTCCCTGAAACGCGCGGAAGCCGTACGCGACTGGATGCGCGACACCGGCGGCGTGCCGGAAAGCTGTTTTGCGGTGCAGG
>NZ_JBDKEE010000046.1:0-16332 GCF_051130085.1 Enterobacter sp. PTB | reverse complement strand
GTTTTCAGCGCCGCATGCGCCGGATGGGGCAGATACCGCCGGCGGGCTGCCTCACCGGCGAACGTCATCAGCACGCAGTGGGTATACCCCGCATTTTTCCCCTCCGGGCTGTCGTTCATCCCCCACTCCACGCGGATGACCCCGGTAACCCGGCGCGGCATGTCCAGAAAGGCCCGCCTGACGGCGTCGACCTGGTCTGCGGATGCGGCCTCAGTGAACGTGATAAACAGAAGATGCCGGATCATGCTGTACTCCCGTGTAATCCACCGGCAGCGTCACCGCCACCTGTTCAATATCATCCGGCGTCACCCGGATAATCCCCTGGCCCGGAATATCGATTTCCGCAATCATAAACAGGGACAGGGACATCAGCCCCGGCAGCGCCAGAAGGTACACTGCCGGTTTTCGCTGTCCGGACAGCAGCCGCCCGGACAGGCAGCATGACGTCATCGAAAAAACAATCAGCACCAGCCAGGCCGCATCCGGTATGTGGCGCCGCCAGACGGCACCGGTCTGCTGCTGCGATGCCCTCAGTTCACTGAAGGCGGCAAGCAGGTCCGCCATCACTGCATCCGGATTTTTCGCGACCGCCGGACTCACCAGACGCCAGAGCTGCTGCTGATTGCCCTGTGCCAGATGGCTCCAGCTTCGCCCCCCCTGCACCGAATCATCCAGGAAAAAATGGATACGCTCATCCAGATAGCCCCGCAGCACACCCTGCGTCCGCTGCCGGATGTCTTCCGGCAGCAGCGCGCTGTACTGCCACGCCCGTTCAGCCGCCTGGGCCTCCCGGGTCTGGGACTGTTTGCGGGCGGTGTAGCCGTTAATGGCAACCGAAAACGCAAACCCCGTCAGCAGGACCGACAGGACCAGCCCCCCGACGGTGACCGCGAGCCCCCCGTCAGCCATTTTCCCCGTACGGGGATGGCGCATATGAAGCCCGATATACGCCGACATCGTCAGCAGGGCCGCCGTTACCGCCAGCAGCAGCACATCATCGGCTGCCGGCATCATCAAAAAGTATTCTGTCATGCCTGTTCCTCACCGGATATCCGGGCTGTCCTGTGCGGATATCGTCTTTCTTCTGGCTGAGGGCACTCAGCCTTTTCCGTACGCCTGATAGTATCCCCCGTAGGCGCTGTGCCGCTTCGCAATCCCGTTGAGGATAACGCTGCTGACCGTCACGCCACTCCCGGCCAGCCGGTCACGGGCCAGCATGATTTCTTTCAGATTGCTGTGTCCCGCACGGGCGACCAGCAGGCTGACGCCGGCAGCATGACCGATAACCGTCGGGTCGGTGACCGCCAGGACCGGAGGGGTGTCCACAATCACCAGGTCGTAATGTGCCCGCGCCCAGGCCATCAGCCCGTCAAAGCGCGCACTCATCAGCAGCTCGGAAGGACGGGCCGGCACCGGGCCGCTGGTTATCACATCAAATCCGCCCGGGGTGAACCGCTGTACGGCAGACTCCGGGGGGACCTCCCCCGACAGGATCCCGGAGAGCCCGCAACGGTTATCCAGCTTCAGCATCCGGTGCAGGTAGCTCAGGCGCATGTCGGCATCCAGCAGGAGGACATTCAGTGAGGTCTGCGCCATCACCGCCGCCAGCAGGCTGCTCACAAACGTCTTCCCGCATCCCGGCGTCGGGCTTGTCAGCATCACCACCCGGTTGTCAGGGGTCTTCTGCAGGGCAAAGTGCAGACGGGTCCTGAGGGCACGGATGGCTTCAAGCGCCACATCCTCCGGGTGGTCCTGTGGCAGGAAGGGCACCGGCCCGTCCGCCCCCCGGCGCCGCAGGGCCGCGTTCTTCAGTATCCACGCCGACAGCGGGATGGTTGCACACACCTCAATGTCCTGCGCCTCCAGCACTTCCGGGGTCTCCACATTCTGGCGCAGCACATGCTGTATCAGAACAATGCCGCAGGCCACCATCATCCCGGCCAGGGCGGCGAGCAGCATTATCAGCCCGGCCCCCGGGCCGACGGGGTCGGGCGCCGTAAAGGCGGCGTCAATGATGCGGACGTTTCCGGTCACACTGGAGCGCGAGATACGCAGCTCCTGCTGGCGGTTAAGCAGCTGCAGGTAAATGGCCCGCCCGGATTCCACCTCCCGGCTCAGGCGCAGTATCTCCTGCTGGGTCGCCGGCATGCCGGAGACCTGGTTTGCCAGCCGTTTTTTTTCCTGCAGCAGGGTCTGGCGTTTTTCCAGCAGCGCCCGGTAAACCGGGTGGTCCTTTTTATAGAGCTGGGCAATCTCCGCCTCCCGGAAGGTCAGGGCATTCAGCTGGTTGTCCACGTTAACCGTCTGCTCGAGCACCGATTTTGCCTCGAGGCTGAGGTCAACGGAGTCCTGCTGCTGGCGGTAGGCGTTCAGCCGGTTTTCCGCGAGATCAAGCGCCTCCCGCACCGTCGGGAGCTGCGCCTGCAGGTAATCCAGCCGCCTGGCGTCCCGGGCGGCCTGGCGGTCAATATTCTGCTGCAGGTAGTTTGCGGCAATACGGTCAAGCGTACGCGCCGTCAGGTCCGGGTCTGCCCCCTTCAGGATCAGCCCGAGCATGCCGCTGCTCTTGCCTTTTTCCGCAACGGTGAAGGCCTCCTGAAGCCCCCGCAGGGCTTCCGGCTTCGTCACCCGGGTGAGCGTGAACCGCGTTCCCGCCGGGGCCTCCAGGTCCGTCACCAGCACGCTGACCTCGCCCCGTACCAGCAGCTGTCCTACCCTGCCCCGGGCGTTCACATCACGTCCTGTCAGGGTGTACTGGCCTGACGGACCGGCCGTCAGGTGCAGCGGCTCAGCATCGTCTTGCGTGCGGGGCAGCGTCAGTCTGCCCGTGACCAGACGGACCGGGACCTCACCGGTCAGCCTGGCCAGTAACCGCCCCAGGACCGGGGTGTACTGCCGCTGCACCACCGTCTGTAAATCCAGGTCGTCAATGGTTTTGCCGAGCACCATACGCGAACGCAGCAGCTCCAGTTCGGGTGAGGCATCCGGGGTGGCATCCGGCAGCATCTGGCTGAGGTTATTCAGCAAATCACTGCCCTGCCTCTGCTCCACCTGCACCAGGGCGTCCGCCTGCCAGACCGGGGCGCGCGAAAAGGCCACCAGGGCCGCTATCAGTACCGAGACGCCTGTGATACCCAGTATCAGGGGAAGGCGTGCGGCAAACAGGCCGGCCAGGTGCAGGAGATCGATGTCATGATCCGGGGCCTCAGCCGTTCCGGTTGCACGGTGTCTTGTTGTCATATTCGCCATTATTATCCGCTGTCATCCCCTGAGGTGCTGCGCCCACGCCCGGGCGGCCTGCCCGAGCTGGCTGTAAACCTGCTCAAAAACCTGCCGATCCTGACCGACCGGATCGCTGATATCGGTGTCATTCACGTTCCCGGACCAGTGGCTGAATAACATGATTTTTCCGCGGGCCTCCGGGGCCCTCACCGTCAGCTGGCGGATATGCGCCTGCTCCATCACCAGCAGGAGATCGTACTGACGCAGCATGGCGGGCGTCACCGGCCGGGAGAGATGTCCGTCAAGCGTGATGCCGCCGGCCTCACACACCGCCTGCATCATGCTGTCGGCAGGGTGTCCCGGCAGGCCCGCCACCCCGGCAGAGTCAACCGTCACGCCGGGAAGGGCCCGGCGCAGCAGTCGCTCGCCGGCCGGGGAGCGACAGATATTGCCGGTGCAGATAACCAGAATGTGCCGGAACATCATGGCGTCCACGTCCGGATATAACGACCGGTTTCGGTCAGGTCGTGCACGCCACTGATGGTCGGGACCAGCTGCGAAATCACCCGGTTCCAGCGGACCACCGGGGCCGTGGTGACCTGGACGATGTCGTAGGGCTCCAGCGGGAAGCGCGAGCCCAGCACCATCGCGGTCGCATCACGGGCATCAAGCTGATAGATATCGGCTATCCGCTGCTGCGGATCGTTGACCAGAGGGCGGATCACAAATATCCCGGTGGCATCGGCCATGTCCTGGCGAATGCCCTCCGCGCTGCTGAGCGCTTCGGTCAGCGTCATGCCGCTGCGATCCATTCTGAGGGTACTCTGCCGGCCAACCTCGCCCATCACGAACACCTTCAGGTCATCATTGCGCGGCACAAACAGAATGTCGCCCGCCTCAAGCATCCGGTTCTGCGTCAGGTCCCCGCGCTGCAGCAGCGCATACAGGGACAGCCGCGTATCCTTTCCCTTGTGGGTCAGAATGACGTTACGCCAGTCCGCATCCGCCGTCAGGCCGCCGGCCGCGTTCACCGCATCCATGACCGTCAGCGGAATGCTGGTGACCGGCTGCTGACCGGAGCGTGCCACCTCCCCGGTGACGTAGACCTTCTGGGAGCGAAACGCCGCCACCGTCACGTCCACCTGCGGACTTTCAATCACCCGGTTCAGCCGGCGCGTAAGGTCCTCCCGCACCTGCTGGGGCGTTTTCCCCGCGACCGCCACCGGCCCCACCCAGGGATAAAAGACCGTCCCGTCCGGTGCCACCTGGTTACCGGTGTCGCTTGCGCTGCGGTACTGCCCGGCGGGCGTGGTGAGCTCCGGGTGGTCCCAGACCGTGACCATCAGCACGTCGCCGGGGCCGATGCGGTAGCTGTAGCGGGCAAGCTGTGCATCCAGCGCCGGATTGGGGCGGGCCGGCACCGGAGGCGGGGTCAGGCGACGCAGCAACGCCGGCGTCAGGGGATGGACGCTGACCAGACGATCCAGTTCCGTCTGGCTGAGCGCCGTGCCCGACACCGTTTTACCGGCGGTGCTGAGGGACTGTCCCGGTATCACCGTACAGCCGGTGAGCATGACCAGGGCGAGCGCAATGGCGCCCGACTTACGCATTACATGTAGTGGCATGATGTCTCATCATTATTAACGGGAAGGTGTACCGGGCGTATCCTGCCGGTGAGGTATGTGACAGACCGGGCATGGCGCGATGGCCGGGAGCGCCGTACGGTCATCCGCAGGCCGGGTCCCGGCCTGCGGGTGACTGAGGCTTCGCAGCAGCACCACGCCGGCGGCGATAAACCCGCCGGCCAGGGCTCCCAGCACCATCAGCAGCACGGTCTGTGGCCCGTCATGCCGCTCGGGCAGTACCGGGCTGGACAGCAGGTGAAAGGCCTGCACGGACGGCGTGGTCACCGGGATGTTCTCCAGACGGCGGACGAGATCTTCCTGCTCCTGCAGCGTCACGCTGAGCCGGCGCAGGTCCGTCCCGTCGCTGTAAATTTCAAGTTTGCGGCTGAGGCCCTTTTCCCCCAGGCCCAGCGGGAAATCCGGATCGTCATGAAACGCATCGCCCTTCGTGAACACCGGCTGCGAAATGCCCGCCGCCTTTGCCAGCGACAGGGCATAGCCCAGGCGGGTCACACTGACCTGGCGGGCAATGGCTTCCCGGGTGCGGGCCAGTCCAAGCTGCTCACGCACCGCTTCCAGATGGACACGGCGCTGCTCCTCCAGCGTCTGGCGCGCCATGGTCGCCACCCGGGCATTCACATACACCAGCCAGTCATCAAGCAGCTGCCGCGCCTGCGGGGCGGTCTTCGCCTTCAGGCGCGCCGTCAGGTACGGGTACAGCGTTTTTTCCCCTTTCCCCTCAGGCGCCGGCTCGAGCACCATTCCCTGTATCATCGCGTTTTCAGCCGCCATGCGCGCCGGGGCAGACAGGCCTGCCGTCATCCCCTGAAACACCGGGGAGGTCTGCAGAAAGTCCAGCTGCACGTCGCGGGCACTGAAGGTCCGGATGAATCGCCCGGACAGCCAGCTGTCCGTCACATCGGGGGTGATGCCCAGCGTTTTCAGTGACGCACGCTGCAGCGCCAGCGCCGGATTGTCCGTCAGCGAGGGCGCAACCAGCACCGCCTCGCTGGTCCAGGTCCACGCCCCGAAGTGCCCCGCCAGCCCCGAGGCGGCAACGCCGAGAAAAATGGCGAAGATAAACGTCCGCCGCCCCTGCCAGAGAGTCCGGGCAAGCTGGAGTAAATCAATCTCACCGGCTGAGGGCTGATGAACGGGAAGCGTACTCACGCCAGCACCTCCTCCAGCAGGGCCAGGGCACACTGCACCCCTGCCAGGAGCAGCAGTACAACAAAGGCAACCGCCCCCGGCGTGTAAGGCAGACGCCGTCCGTTTTCACCGGCCGGCATCGTGTCTGGTGCGGCCTCTGTTTTCATTGTCATGATGGTTTTCATCCGTTGTAAACGTTCGTGTCATCACCCCGCCGGCCTGCATCAGACCGCCAGGGCAGTCAGCAGCGCCAGCATCCTCCCCCCTTCAAGACAGGCCAGGAGCAGCACCACGGCGGTGGCCATGGACAGGGCACAGCGCCCGCGAGCCCCCAGGGCCGTCTTGCGCCCGGCGTTGACCATCGCCACGCCCAGCAGGGTGCCCCAGACCGCAAGTCCCCCGTGCAGAAAAGGGGACGACGGGATAAGGCCGGAGGTCACCCCCCACCAGAAGAGACCCGGTATCAGGACACCGCCCTGCCACAGGGTCCCGCCAGGCCCGAGGTCCCCGCAGAGCCAGCGGGCCAGCCAGCAGGGCCGGGTGACAAAAATCCAGCGCCGGCGGCGTGACGGCCAGGTGGTCTGTATCCACCCGATAACCCCCGCCATCAGTACCGTGGCCCCCGCCAGGAGCAGATACCGGATCCCTTCATGCCATCCCATCGCCACCTCCACTGCGCTGCTGTGTCCCGCGTACGCCCTGTACACTCAGTGCTTCAGGCCCGCCCTGTGCCGGGTCCCGGTCTCCCGCGTCGTCTGTGTCGCCCGGCGGCGCTCAGCCTCCCGCTTTCTGACGGTCTTTTCCCACTCGGTCCCGGCAATCGGCACCGGCGGATACGCCACGGCCACCGGGGTGAACGCATCCGGCGCCGGCGGCAGCGCCGTCGTCGGCCGCTCTGCGGCCGCCTGCGCCACGGCCTGTACGGCCAGCAACAGCCAGGCCAGCCGGTTCAGGCCCGGGATACCCGCTCTCACGCCCCGGTGTCCGGTTTCAGGACCAGCGGCAGGGTTGTGGCCGGCACCGAAAAGTTCACCAGGGCCGGACTGTTCACGTCAAAGTCATCAAATCCCGCCCCGCTCAGCACCGGGTTACCCCAGGTCTTGATGTAGTAACGCTTCTGCCCCATGTCCGCCACCGACGTCCACTGGGTCAGGTCCGGCGGCATATCCCTCACCTGCACCATCCCTTTCGGGATATCAAAGTTGCTGGAGATATGCTCTGCCATCCTGACCCCCTTCAGGCCGCCCTCGACCTTCCCGGCCGACATCACCATGGCCGCGGCACGGACAAAACGCGACGCCGGGGTCAGGTCACCCGGAATGCCGTGCAGGCCCGAGCCCGCACCCAGCGGTTGTATGACGGCATTGTTGATGTGTAACGCCGGCACGTTCGCCGGCGTCAGGTTGACGTAGTTGCGCAGGTTGGTCATGTGCCACGGAAACTCCGGCGAGTTGGTCATCACCCCGAGCGGGTTGTCATAGACCTTCAGCACGCCGTCCACCGGCTCAATCACGATGGAGGCCCCGGTGGCGTCATGCAGGGTGTAGTGCACGGGCGGAATAATCTTCATGTCCGGCTCCTCGATGCTCATCACCCGAACCCCCGGCAGGGCCGCCTTCACCTCTGCCACCGTGGCATAGCGCGTCAGCGCCCAGGTGAGAAACTCCCAGGGGGCCAGCCCCTGCCCCGGCCCCACTGCCTGCGGGTCGGTGTACTGCGCAAACCCCGGGAAGTACAGGATACCGCCGGTGAGCCCCTTCTCATTCATGCCGTCCAGCAGGGCCGGCATACCGAAGGCATTCATGCCGATGGCGGCATATCTGGACTCCCAGGCCAGCCCCTTCTGGCCGGTCAGCGCCAGATGGCGCGGCAGCCCGACCAGACGGGATTTGGTGTCGATGGCAAACTCCATCGTGCGGGTGTAGATGCGCGAGCCGTCTGTTGCGGGCAGCACCAGACTGGTACAGGCCTCAGCGGACGGCGTGAATGCGGCGGTGGCCGTCAGGACGGTCAGCGCGGCCGTCGCCAGGGCGGCCGGCATGCGGCGGCACAGGACAGCCAGACAGGTTTTCAGGGTCATGATTTGTCATTCCTTATGTGTTGTTTGTGTTCCGGATCCGCCGGAAAGGTTGCCGGGTGCGCCAGCGGGCGCAGCGGCATATGGGCCACACAGGTGGTCATCCAGCCGTGAAAGTCCCCGGCCGGCATGGGACGCGCGTACAGCCAGCCCTGCTGCCAGAGCACCCCGTGTGCCAGCAGCCAGAGGCGCTGACGGTGCGTCTCGATGCCCTCCGCCACCACCACGGCACCGGTGTCGCGGACAAGGGCTATCAGCCGCTGTGCCATCTGCAGGTAGCGGTCCCCGCCGTCGCACTGCGTCACCGGCAGGCCGGCTCCGCGGGTGAACACCGCATCCAGTTTGACGTAATCCACCGGCAGGGCCGCCAGCAGCAGCGGGCCGGACCAGCCGGTCCCGAAATCATCCAGCGCCACCGTTATCCCCTCTGCACGCAGGGAGGAGAGCAGCGCCAGCAGCGCCGGCGTCAGCGTCAGGCACGTCTGTTCGGTGATTTCCAGGGTCAGCGAGGCCTGCTGGCGGACCAGCACCCGGTGCAGGGCCCGGCACTCGCCGGCAAACGCCGGGTCAGCGAGACAGGCCGCATCGGCATTCACCGACAGCCTGAACCCCGGCGGCAGCGGCGTGGCCAGCATGTCAGCGGCCACGTGCTGCAGCAGCCGGCACATCATCGGCACCATCAGCCCGCGACGGGTCACCTCCCCGAGGAAGTCCCCCGGCAGCATCACGCTGCCGTCCGCCATGAGCCGGCGCGCCAGCACCTCCGCCCCGCCGGTCACGCCGCGCTCCCCGCAGACCACCGGCTGGTACCAGGGCACAATCTCCCCGCGCACGATGGCCCGCTGCAGCCCGGCATACCACGGGCAGTGCCGGCGCAGTCCCAGGAATGTCAGGGCACCGCTCACCCCCAGGAGCGCCAGGGCGGCCAGCACCCCGGCCCCCTGAAACAGCACCGGGGCATCAGGCCCCAGGCCGGCCCGGACTGCCGGCGAGAGCAGTACCAGCACACCGGCCGGTATCAGGCACGGCCACAGACGTGTCATGCTGACCTCCAAAAATCAGAAGGTCACCGACAGGCCGGCCACCGGGCCGTACTGGGTGACGTTCCAGTGAAAATCGCTGGTTTTATGGTCCTGATGCAGGACCTGATACCCGGCATGCGCCACGGCAGGCAGTCCCAGCAGCATCAGACGGTAACCGGCCGTCACCTGACCCTGGGTGGTGAAATCCCGCCCCCAGGCCCCCGCATCGGCTTCTGCACTCAGCAGCCATCGCGGGCTCAGGTCGGCGTTCATCCGGGCGCCGGCAATCGGAATGGCCCAGGAGGCACTCTGTGATCCCGAATCGTCACCGGCGTCGACGGCGGCATTCAGGCCGGTCCAGCGCACGCCGGCGAGCGGTGCCAGCGTTATCTGCTGCGCCGTACCGTGAACGGTCTGCCCGTCCAGAACCCGGTGCCAGACCTGATACCAGGCCCCGGCGCTGAGCTCCGTGGCGTGGCCGCGGGCGCTGCCGTGGTGGTCACCGCTGTCAAAGTCCTGCTTCAGGCTCAGGTACTGGCCGTTCAGCCAGAGCCCCAGCGGTCCCCGGGTGGCAATCACCCCGCCCGCAAAGGCCACGCGGGTGTCCTTCGCCACCTTATGAAACGGCAGCTTCAGGCTCCCTGCGGCCGGGCCGATGGCACCGTTGCCCTTAAAGCCGGTGGCGCCAAATTCCGGGCCCACGGTGAAATGCCAGGTGTCATCTGCAGCGGGGGCACCCGCGCCGTCAGCCGCCAGAGCAGCCTGCAGGTACCCGGCACTCAGGAGGCCGGCCGCGGCCAGCCAGAGGCGTCTGTGTGTCTGTTTTGCCATTGCTTTTCTTACCTTTATTGTGTTGTTCATCAGGAACTGCCCCGCGCGGCACGCACGTAACGCAACCCGGCGCGGGGGTACAGTCGGTCACGGCCCTTCCCGCTCCGGTATTCCCCGGCAGTCAATCAGCAGCCAGGCCAGATGCCAGAGCCAGAAATCCCCGGCCGGGGGCTCAAACCCCAGTTTTTCCAGCGCCCGGTAACGCTGCGCATACAGCGTCTTCGGGGACAGGCCAAGCCGGGCGCCCAGCACCTCCATGGTCACCCCGGTCAGGCTCCCCTCCAGGGCACGCAGTTCGCCGGGCGACAGGTCATACGCCGGCACCGCACGGCGCACGGACGCAAAGCGCATCTTCATCAGCGGAATGCCCCACGGCCGGGCCAGATGCTGCAGCAGCGAGCGCACGGTGTGCCGCGCATCCAGCAGACGCAGGGCGTCCGCCAGCGCCGGCTGACGGGCTTCGCGCAGCAGCGTCAGATAAAACCAGTACAGCGGCCCCTCCCCCAGGACGATAACCTCCGGCACGGACGTCGCCATGCGCAGCGTGGCCGCCAGCAGGCGGACCATCACCCGCTGGCGGGCCGCCTCCCCCGGCAGCCAGAGGATAATCACGTCAGGTGCCCGCGCCCGGAGCACGGCGCTCAGCGCCCGCGCGGACTCAAGCCCGGTCAGGGCGGCCGTGATGCGGTACGGCGGCTGAACGTCATGCAGGGCCGCCACCAGTCCCTGACGGGCCAGGGCACAGGCGGACACCACCCAGGCCTCACGGCCCCGGGGGTCCGTCACGCCGAACGGTAAAAAACGGGCGCGCTCACTGACGGTCTGACACATGGTTACTGTCCTTTACGGGTGCGGGTGGTCACGGGGGTAACCGGTACGGGCGGGGTGTCCCCGCCCTGTGCCCGCCCCAGACAGGCATGACTCAGGGTCACGCCGCTGATTTCCGGATGCTCACAACGCGTGTCCGGTTTGCCGGCCTGCGCCTGCAGGTGTACCTGCGCGGCGTTCCGGCACCCGTCACCGGGCACAAGCAGGCCGGCGCCGGTACTGAGCATCAGCACGGGAACCAGCCACTGCCAGGCGGGATGCGCCAGCACCGGCCAGCCTCCGGCCGCACGAATGCGGCGGGCAGCCGCCCTGACCAGCAGATACCCGCCCGCGCAGGCACCGCCCAGGGTCAGGATATCGGCCCAGACGCCGGCGCAGTCCATCACGGACAGCATCAGCCCCCGGGCAGGGGTGAGGACACGGTCATGCATGTCGTTAACTCCCGTCAGTCAGGGTGCCGGCGCCACTGACGCCGGCACACCCGACGGACACAGCGGCCTCAGGCCGCCGGTCCGGAAGGCTCCGTGGCATCAGGGGCAAACAGCCAGCCACCCGCCATGCCGCCGAGCAGGCCGCCGATTAACGGTGCCAGCCAGAACACCCACAGCTGGCCGATAAACTCCCCGCCGGCCAGCAGCGCCACGGCCGTGGAGCGGGCCGGGTTCACCGAGGTGTTGTCCACCGGAATGGAAATCAGGTGAATGAGCATCAGGCACAGACCAATCGCCATCGGCGCAAAGCCTGCCGGGGCGCACGGCCCGGTCACACCGGTAATGACCAGCACGAAGATGGCAGTCAGCACCACTTCGGTCAGGATGACCGCCATCAGCGGGTAGCCGCCCGGGGAGTGTGCACCGTAGCCGTTGCTGGCAAAGCCGGCGTGGACATCAAAGCCCGGCTGCCCGGAGGCAATCACATACAGGACGCCGGCGCCCAGCAGGCCGCCGAAGACCTGGGCCAGCATGTACGCCGGAAGCCGGCTGCCCGGAAAACGTCCGGCCGCCCACAGCCCGAGCGACACGGCCGGGTTAAAGTGCCCGCCGGAAAGGTGCCCCACGGCGTAGGCCATGGTCACCACCGACAGGCCAAAGGCAATGGACACCCCGACAAACCCGATACCGAGTCCCGGGAAACCGGCCGCCAGGACCGCAGAGCCGCAGCCCCCGAGCACCAGCCAGAAGGTCCCTGCCACTTCCGCACACATTGCTTTCATCATATTGTTCATTGCTGTATTCCTTTGTTCAGACTGCCATCACCGGACACCGTTGTCCGGCGCTCTCCATTCTTCCCTGCCCGGACACGCACCCTGCGAGCCCGGACGGGACATCACGCCGGCTCAGCCGGCACGCTGCACGGTGCGCTGGCCGAGAAAGAGCGCCCGGGCGGCGGCAAGCTCAGAGGCCTCCTGCGCCCGGGTCTCCGGGGTGGCCCGTGGTTTTTCCGGTGCACGCCCGGGTGACGGGACCACCGTGGCATCCGCCACCGCGGTCACCCGCAGCAGCCCGACCCGGTGGCCGGAGCCGACCCGGATTACCTCGCGCTCGCAGGTGACCACATCCGAGCGCGTGTCCAGCAGGTAGGTGATGACGTCTGCAGCCCGGCGGGCCGAGATACGAAAGGCCTGCGCCACATCCTCGCGGGTGACGGGTCGCCCGGCGCGCAGCGCCCAGGTGGCCACCGCCAGCCACAGGCTGTTGACGCCCGAGCCGGCAAGGCTCGCCGGCAGGGTCCAGTGGCCGTGGTTGGACTGGCGTCCGGCCACGACGGTGGCTGAAGGTCCGTCGACTGAAGGCGGGCATTCGCGCGCCGAAGGGCGGGACTCACCCGCTGCGGGCTGCAGGCGGGGCAGAGCGGACTGCTGATATCGTTCAAACATGGTTGATACTCCTCGTCTGGTTGCGTCAGTCCTGGTGCGATGTCAAACAGATGGCTAAAAAAAGAAAACAGGCCGGGCCTTCTGTGAGCCCTGGCGGAGCTACTACTGCATCTACTGCATCTACCGAATCGGGCTTCCTGCCCGGAAAAGGGTGCAGGAAACCACCGCGCACGCGATATGCGGCGCGGGTAAAGGCGTTCAGCCGGGCGCACCAGTGCGCCCGCTACAGGTTCAGGTCAGGAAAATGAAAAGCATCACGGCATCACCACGCTGTACTCAACCTGGAAGGAGCGGGTGCCGTCCGTGGTATTGCGCGCAGCCACCTGCCAGATTTCGGGCGTCAGGGTCATCTGGCTGACCGGGATGTTGGCATTGGCCGTCACATCCGCGGCCAGGGACCAGTCCCAGATGCGCGTGGCTGAGGTGCCGTTCCATTTAACATACCCGCCCGCCGTCTGGCCGGTCGCCACCTGTCCGTTACCCTGAGGAGAGGATGGAAGTTTAAGGCGCAGGCCCAGCCAGTCGCCGGTTTTTACCAGGGTGTACAGGTCGGCGTTTACCGTGGAATTCATGTTTGCCACGAGGAGGTACGGTTTGGCCGCAATGGCGCCGTTCGCTCCCGCCTGGCAGGTCATTCCCACGGTGGTGGTTGGAGCCAGGGAGGTCGACAGTTTCACGCCGGTCGAGGCTGATGGGATGGCATTCCCCAGGTCAACGGGCGTGGCTGTTGCCACGTTGCCTGCCCAGGCGGTGCAGTTCGGGGGGTCGCCGGCGACGGGAGGATCGACAGGATTCGGGTCGACGCCCCCGTTGCCCCCCACGCCGATGCCGATCATGACATTAGAGGCGGGGCCATTACCACGTACGTTGAAGTTTAAGGTAGGGTATTTTATTGTGTCGCCAAGGTTTCTTGTTAGGGTCCACTTGAGGGTCCCCCCCGGGATCGTGTGCTTGCAGGGTCGTTTCATCGAGGGGTAGCCCGGACTCATCTCGTCGTTAGGACCGGTGGCCGACGTAAACGTTTGTAAAAAATCGCATTCCATTCCAGCTGGGTATTGAATTGTGCCTGTTGTGCCGAATCCCGACGCTTGTGACGTAGCCACGAATACCAGACCTGCGTCGAGCCCACCCGTGCCCTGCGTGGGATTGCCGTTGGCCGCGTCAGTCGTAAATGTGTATTGCGATGACAGCGTAAGGGTTATGTTATCCCCGGGGTTTAGGTTATTTGATAATAGTACCCCTGAGGACGTACCGCCTAGCGCATTGAGGGCCATCACGCCCCTTGTTGTAATCTGGGGCGTAAACCCACGGGACGGGAGGTTAATCGAGCAGGTGCCACCCCATTTATTATTTGGCAATGCCCCCAGACTGCCATCACTCACGCATTTGTGGAAACCTGTATCAAGGTCGGAGCTGTTGCCGATACTTGCGCGAGATGCATTTGAGCTCAATGCGAGTAAGATCGCGCCAGCCCAAATTGTCCACCTTTTGCGATACTGCGACATCCGGGCCTGTCTGCGTGCAGCAGGCCACTTACGGACGCGCTCATAAAGCCGCCGCAACCGCTCCAGGTGGTTAGTTCGCGCACGATGCGCGATGCCCTCCACGCCGGTATCACTCATCTGTGCGCCCATCCAGTCAAATCCTCTTTCTGTTCTGCCGATAAAGGTCTTGTCAGGGTGCTGACAAAACCCACCCTCATTAAAAAACTGATTCAGCGCCCGCACCTGCCTGCGCAGCTGCCAGCGCGTGTGCGCCAGGATGACGATGTCATCCATGTAGCGCGCGTAGTAAATCCCCGGTTTGTTGTTTTTTTTTGCCTGTTCCATTTGCCCTGCGAACCACGCGTCCATGGCGTACAGGTGCAGGGCCCCCATCAGCGGGCTCAGCGCGCAGCCGCGGGCAATACCCGACTCCGGGGTGTAAAACTCCCCGCCGTCCTCCACCGTGTAGTGGAGGTACTGGTGTATCAGGCCCTGCAGCACCGGGTCGGTGATGTGTTGTTTGACCTGGTTCATCAGCCGGTCCTTGTTGATATGCCGGTAGTAGCCCTTCACGTCCGTGCGGCACACCCACGCGTATTGCTGCTGTTTCAGGGCACCGGTCATGCGGTGCACCGACTGCGGTCCGCCGCCGTGGCCCTTCACATGCTCACAGCGCGGGTGCAGGTCCAGGTCCGGGGTGATGAGCAGGGCGGTCCATTTGAGGACCAGCGCATCCTGCGCGCCCCACATCACCTGGCGGTCGTGGTGCGGGCGTTTTTTCGTCAGCAGCACCGGTGTCAGGCGGTAATTTCCGCTGAGCAGCGCGGTCAGCAGGTCATCGCGGGTGCGGTGCCAGTGGTAACGCAAATGCCAGATGCCCGCATTGTCCGGGGCACCCTTACGGGCGTCGCACAGCCACTGCCAGGCGGCGTCCAGCGCCTCTCCGGCCTGCGCCCGGCACAGGGTGGCCTGTTGTTGTCTGATGTCCGGTATGCTCATGATGCATTCCTCACGGTCTGTGTCTGCGGGTCACGCGGGCCGGCGTGCTGTTCGTTCTGTTCGCTCTGTTCGCTCTGTTCGTTCTGTTCGCTCTGTTCGTGCTCATGGTCCTGCTGCGGCGTGGACTGCGGCTGCGCGCCTTCCGGGAGTGTCGCGTCATCACTGAAGCGAACATCCCACGGCGCCAGGGCGTGGCCCTGCGCCATCACTCTTTGAGCCCTTTCTGTCTGACCGGTCAGGCGCAGGTGCTTAATCAGGTTCGCGGTGATGTCCGGGTCCGGGTGGCGCAGCAGGTACTGCTCCTCAAACCCGATAACCGGGATGAGCTGCGACAGGTCGCCGGCCTGATACGCCCGGTTCGCCTGCGCCACCGCTTCGGTGCGCCAGACCTCCTCCTTCAGCACCCACGGGTTGTGCGTGCGGGCCGCTTCCAGCGCCTGCAGGCGGGACGGGGTCAGACCGCCCGGCTGCGCCGCCAGCGTCAGCTGCAGCCCCACCATCAGGCCGGTGACCATCCACCACAGGGTGAGGATGCCGGCGCACAGCAGTACGGCCCTCGCCGGCAGTGCCGGGATACGGCGGTGCGTGGCCGCAGCGTGGTCCGTGGTGCGGGCGTTATCGCCTGCTGCCGGCAGGGCCTTCGCCTGCTGCAGGGTGCCGTCCGCCATGGCCAGGAGCATCACCACCATCAGGTAGTGCCAGGCCGAGAGGTACAGGGGCCACTCCAGCTGCGTGTGCATCAGCACCGGCAGGGTGCAGAGGGCCATGGTGAGCGCCTGCATGCCGGCCGCCTGCGTCCGCGGGTCCCGGCGGGCCTGCAGGCTGCGGCGCACCAGGCTGATGCCGGCCGCAAGAATAAGCAGCAGACCGGCGCCCGCCACCATGCCACCCTCCGTCAGCCAGTACAGCACTTCATTATGCGGGTGCGTGGTGTACGCCAGGTCGATGACCGGGATATTGCCGCTCGCCTGCCAGGCATGGACATAGGCCACATCAAAGCGACCGTATCCCCAGCCAGACCACGGACGGTGCGCAATCAGCCACAGGCAGTTCTGCCACATCTGCAGGCGCCCGTAGCGCCCGTAAGCATGGTCCACCAGGTCGCCGTGCTGACCATGCCAGGCCAGAAGGCCGGCCAGCACGCCGGCGACCAGCACGCACAGCCACAGGCGCATGAGCCGGACGCGGCCGGGTGTGCGAAAAAGGGGCAGGCAGACGA
>NZ_JBDKEE010000045.1:0-17453 GCF_051130085.1 Enterobacter sp. PTB | reverse complement strand
GCACAACAAAATCGGCGACTAAATCCGAGAGGGAATGTATACCGTCAGCAATCAGTCCCTGAGAACCGGAAAAGACGCCCACCGTTATCTGAAAAAATGACAGCAAGATATTCACCGCAACACTGACCAGCGTGCTTTTTTTCGCAACCCGTGAGCGCGTATTAAATTCATCAGCATTCATGGATTCGGAGTTATGCATGAAAATTCCTTTTTGAATACAAAGACTGTAACGCTGAAATATTCAGAATGTGTTATTGGTTATGCTTTGTTAAAAAAATTACCACCTATTATTGAATAATAATCATTCCGCCAGATGTATTTATTCAACAAATAGTTTAATGAAAGGACAGTTTTCCATTAACGAAAACCGCCCTGATGCATTATTTCACCAGCGAGTGAACCGCTTTTTCCTTCGCTTTACGCACCGCTTTCTTTTTCGCGTGTTTCTTCGATGCCTTCGCAGCATCCTGTTTCAGCGTACCAGCCTGTGCATGCTGAACGGGCTGATTCAAATGAGAGGGCGAAACAGCTGCGAATGTACCTGTAGCGAAGAGGGACAACGTAGCGCTCAGCAGAACAACAGTTAACTTTGACATGGCAACATCTCCAGTGTGTTGAGGGAATATCAGGCAAAAAATGTGACAGGGAGAGTCATAGAGTCAACCAGATCAACCCCATCCAGCTTACCTGGGATTATTTATCCCTGTGTTTCTGTGGTTTAATTCTGAATGCCGACCCGTCTGGCTGGCTGATACCCATTCTTTCCTGCGTACGGCTGGCCGCCCGGTTGATGGCATGAATACCCAGCTTTCCTTCCGGTGCCGGGCGTGAAACACTGACCAGACACTGGTTTCGTCTTCGCCGGGCCAGCTCCCGCTCCGTATCCGTTTTGCACAGCTGCATCACATCCAGCCAGCGGGCCGCAGCCCTGCGCCATAATCCTGCATGTTCCAGTTTCTCTGCCACCACATCGTGGATCGTATCTGGCATTTCCATATCCTTTTTTCTGTATTGACCTTCTGTCCTGCAACTTTATATGGCTGGGCGTCCTTTCATTACTGTGCTCTTTTTTTTCAGAGAGTAGCGAAAAGCAAAAATACTAAGTTGGTGTCACCACCACTTTCGTGTGCTTATCGCCGGGACGATACAAGTGCTGAATTATTCTCTGTTACCCAAGGGCTTTCGACGTAAAGTCCAGCGTGCTTTTTCCACTGCTCTTTTTGTTCTGTGCGGAAAGAGCATCTCCCGCTGTTCAGCCGCACTCAGATGCATATTTTTTTCAAGCAATGCCCATTCGTCATCGCTCCAGGGACGATAACCTTTAGCACAGTCCAGACTTTTTCGAAGCCCCAACCGCCTCGCAGTAACCCCGACCGAATTACGTGATCTGCCAGGCAACAACTCCGCCACGCTATTACCCATGTCAGGATAATGCTTTCTCAAAACGCGTAGCTCCTCCTCCCTCCAGTATCTACCGCTTGTCAGCCCCAGAATGGCAGCTCGGGTAAAAATTGACGCTCTAGTTTTACCTTTCAGAAGCATCCTGATATGAGCAATCCCTGCACCATTAACGTAATGTTTACGGAGAATGTCTTCTTCTTCATCAGTCCAGCGCGGAATGTTTCTCCGACACGCAAGCTTACCAGCCATAAGACGGATCGCCACCGGTGTTCGCCCCAGCACCTGCACGAGCTCGGAGAGTGACATGGTTTTATAGTGCTCCTCCAGATAAGTCAGATCCGTAATTGTCCACAGGCTCCGACCGTTTCTGAATGGTGTATTTTCATTCATGTAATTATCCTAAAAAAATAACATCCCTGAGCGGGGCGGAAAACAATAGCTGGTGAATTCAATTAATGCGTGAGTATCTTAATACACATTGAAAGGTAAAATGAAATGTGTATGCATCATGTCGTAAATGCCTCACATCGACAGTCACAGCAGGTGTCATATATAACATAATCGTTGTTCAGACATTCATAGAGAATCGACTACTCACTTAGGCTTATCACCAAAAAACCACTTTATTTTTTATCTTTGGTAATTTAAATCGAGTTAACACACTCTCAATCTGAGTAATAACCTTATGTCCTAATGGTGTAGATTTTTAATCCAAAGAAATCATACTCATTCCTTCTTGATTTAAAAAACCATTATCCTTTTCTCATTTCCACGACGTATAAGGTGACTATATATTGTCATTATCTTACATCCATTGTTTTTTGCATCGATAAGGACATGCTCAATATGTTTCGAGATTTTCTTATATGCAGATTTTCTTGGGTACTTGCCAAAACGCATATGTAATGTAGTACTGGGTGTTTTTTATAACACATCATTTCCATTTTTACATATCTGAAGAATATTAATTTAATAGATAACATTAAAAACACATAGACGACAATTACAAATAAAGAACACTCATAAAAATAAACCATCATCAATCCTTAATTGTAGAGGATGAATTTAAAAAAGATAAAAACGAGAGCATTTCAATTATATTTATATTTCCCGAGCAAGCGATAAAAAAGGAAAAAAATTCATACAAACAAGTCACTTCACAGGTTTTTATTTAACGTAACTTCCTGTGCAGCACGGATCCATTGGCCAGAAAAACCTCTTGACTACAGATCCTCAAGAAAGGATAAAATCTTCACCGTCCAGAGAGCAAAGTGATTTCCATGCAGTGTGTTATCACCGGGCATCATTTATCCTTTTTAGAAGGAGAATATCGTCGGACAGGTACGCACCTTGATCCTCTGTCAGACACCACCGCCCATTCGTTTCCTGAGCCCACCCGACCTGCCGTAACTGCTCCAGGATGAAGCGGGTAGTGTGCTCACTCAGGCCAGCCATGGTGGTGACCGCCTGCAACGTCATCACCGGCGCATCGCTGAACGCCCGGATAATGCGTCTGGCGTCATCCGTCATCGTCTGTGTCATTTCACTCAAATCCATCGGGTTACCAGTCTTCCAAAAAATAATTCAGGGCTCAGCCGTATAATCCAGCACAATGATGTCCCGCAGGATGGGCCTGAAAATGACCTTCAGCGCCTCATGGGCCGGATGCGGCAAATACCGCAGGCGGGCAGCTTCATCGGCAAACGTCATCAGCACGCAGTGTGTGAAGCCGCTATTCCTGCCTTCAGGGCTATTGTTGATGCCCCATTCCACACCGATAACGCCTTCAATCCGATCGGGGATCTGCAGAAATGCCGTTCTGACAACCAGTATTTGTTCCGCCAGTGCACAATCAGTAAACGTAATAAATAAAATATGACGAATCATTATTTCCCCGTTAACTCGTATTTAATAAATTATTTGTTCAGGTGAGGCATCTCTACTCTTCATCGACTTGCTTGCTAATATTTACAAATTACCACAATGAATTCTCTTTCCTTTGACTCCGCCCCATGGCTCATCCATGAGGTACATCGATGCGACAGGAACATCAGCAGGTACGAATGAAAATTTATAATAGACCTCACGCCCCTCACAAATTTCAAAGTAAATCGAATACATCCCTGAAGTAAGGTCTAGATTTACTCTTACAGCCTCCATAGCTGAAGCGACAACAAACTCATTATTATCATTCACTTCAAAAGGTACAACAACACAGCGTTGCGTATCATCAGAGATGATAAAATCATTAACCAACCTGATATTCACACTTGCTCCAAAAGCATCCTCTGGCAAAGGATCAAATAATCAGGATGAATAATCGCACCTGTTCAATATTTACAGTCCCCCATCGGCTGATAGCCTCATCAAAAGCCCTTGAGCGAAGCACAATTTGACCATGTGAAACAAGCAAATCAGCAACTTGACTTTCAAATATTTTCATTTACACCTCGACTTACCGATTCAGCATGGTTACATAAATCTGCAAACTATAACCTTGATAGGCCCATCCCATATAAGGGCAAACACATCCCGCGACAACCCACCATCCTACATTCGACCGTTAGCCTCTTGTGGATTTTCTCAGCACAACCCTCTCGCAGAGCCGATCAAATCAATCACGATATACTGTGACCAGTTCCAGGATAAAATTATAATGCAACTTACAAAAGTTCGATATTTACCCTGACATCCCCACCGACATTGGACAATATAGAGTTATAAAAGGCAGTGAATGTATTAAAAATTTTATAAACATTACCTTCCCCACTAAGTTCCTGGTGACAGAAACCATCATCAAAATGTATATGACTTCTATCCCAATAATAAATTGACTTATCGACCCCACTTCCATTAATTAAAAACAAATTTCCACCAGGATCTGCACCAATGACAAAAGGGTTATCAAAAGCAACAAATTCATCTCGTATTTCGTTTGCTTTTACCAGATTTAGAGTTTCATTTTTAGTATCGATACCATACATTTCCTGAAAATCCACTTCACCATTATCAACCATGGGAAAAGGAATAGTACAATAAGAACCCGAACCAATAAACATCCCATTGAACCGAGTCAAAAATTCAAAATAATCTTTAGGAAGAATAATTCCATAAGTGGATTCAACCTTCAGGATATTTGAATCACTAGTGCCAAATGATTTTATGATTGCCATCAAACCTCCAAAGTTAACTACATTTTTTATTTTTAATATTAGAAATGCCACCCTTATGTGTAAATTCAGAATGCACACTTTTGGGTACTTCTTGCATCGTAATTCCATTTTGATGATGATGCCATGTATTATTCAAATAATCAGCAGGTCTATTTGGAGCCAATGCATCAGCTTTACCAAAATCACCTAATGGGCTCCGACCATGATTTCCCATAAGGTTTGGAACATCAACCTGTTGCACTGCATGAGGGCCAAAGTCAGGATACCCATCAGGATAACGAACCGTCGTACCAGCAGCATTTTTATAAACCCATGTTCCGTCAGATTCATTCTCGACAGAGCCTCCTTTAGCTACCCATTTGATTGGATCAGGAGAGTTAGGCGGTTTTCCAGGAATCAGACCAAGTGGATCAATCCACTCCAGCGGATTATGCACATACCCCTGTGGCCTTATCCCACCAGCTAAACCTATCGGGTCTGACGACAGGTATTGCCCAAGATCCGGATCGTAATAACGATACCGATTGTAGTATAACCCGCTTTCGGCATCATAAAGCTGACCAGGATAACGCAGGTCGCAGCTGACTTCATCGTTAGCCGCATCCCCCGGGAACATGGGATGGGATATTGGCGTTTTCGTCTCCCTATATCCATCCCACAGCGCCTGTTCCCCGCGCCAGTGAACTTCACCGTCTTCGCTGCACAGCTCCCTTGCCGTGCCGGTCAAATCCGTCACGATGTAGTGCAGACGGGTCGTCTCTCCCTGCTTTTCCACCTGTGCCAGTGGCCGGAAACAGCCCGGTTCATACACCCACTGCACCACACGGGCTGCACTGCCATCAACCAGCCATTGCTGCTCACCCACCAGGTGATCACCATCCCAGCGGTAATCCACCTGCAGCAGGCTGCGCGCTGAGTCCACATTCCCCTCGCGGGTTTTACTCACCCGCCGACCAAACGCGTCATAGCGATAGCGCCACCTTTCACCGTCAGGACGCTGTACCCGAATCAGATGATCGTTCGCATCCCATGAAAAATGCGTTTCCTCCGGCCTGAAGCCATCGCGCTCACGCCTTTTGACAATCAGCCTGCCACATTCGTCATAACGACAGAGCGTGTCTCCCCGGCGTATCACGCGGCCTGCAACATCATACTGCGTATGCTCTTTATGCAGTGGTGGTGGAGTGGTCAGAGACTCCTGCTCTGCCACCTTAGACTGTATTTCAGCGAGGTTAAGTTCGCTGTCATAGCCAAACATCCGGACCTGACGCCGTTCACCCCGGACGCGTTTTTCTCCGCTTATCTGCCCGTTGCCATTCAGTCGGAATTCGTGGTAGCCCCAGTGGCTGTCACGGATTTCTGTCAGACGCGACAATGCATCGTACTGATAGCGACGTTCCAGCAGGTCATTCACCCGCCCGCTGTCTGGCGTCAGCGTCAGCGTCTGCCGCAACAGCAATCCGCTATCACTCCACTCGTGGTTGAGCGCAAATCCCTGGCTGTTGCTGCGTCGTTGTTCAAGACCCAAAGCGTTGTGGCTGAACATCAGTGGCTGGTGCTCTCCCACAGACAGTGACGCCAGACGGCCCTGATGCCAGCCCATCCCCAGCGGGTTTAACATTCCCTCCGCACGAATACGCTGTCCTGTCTCGTCATAGACAGAACGAATCTCCTGGCCGTTAATCCGTTCGCACACCACCCGACCAGACGGACTCCATTCATATTCCACCACCGCATCCGGCCCGGCAGCCTTCAACAGCCGCCCTGCCGCATCGTAACTGAAACACGTGATCCCTTCGATTTCACCACCAGGACGATAAGCTGTGGTTTCAACAAGGCGCTGATTTTCATCATACCGGTAACGAAGCGCACTGCCATCCGGCGCCAGACGCGCTGTAACCTGCCCACACAGATCGTGCTCGTACCGGTATACCCGACGGTCATAATGCTGCTCTTCGCTCAACCGACCACTGGAATCAAAACGATATAACCACTTTTTTCCCTGACTGTTGGTCACTCCGGCAAACTCCGACTCCGCGTTGTAATGCAGTCGTACCGTCGCCCCTTCCGGATCCGTGACCTCCCGCAGGTTATCAAATGCGCCGTAAACAAAGCGCTGAAGCCGCCCCGTTGAGTCACGAACAGCCGTCAGATTCCCTTCTGCATCCCGGGAGAGATGATGCTCATTACCATTTTCATCGCGCATCAGGCAGGGCGCTTCAGAGCGCCCTTTGTATTCCCAGCGGCGGTACAGCATTTTCCCATGTACGGGAACAATCCGGCGTTCGATAAGACGATACTGTTTATCGTAGAGAAATTGCTGCGTGGGGAGACCCGTT
Organism: Enterobacter sp. PTB; assembly: GCF_051130085.1. NCBI lineage: Bacteria > Pseudomonadati > Pseudomonadota > Gammaproteobacteria > Enterobacterales > Enterobacteriaceae > Enterobacter > Enterobacter sp. PTB. Next base: position 10,540 of record NZ_JBDKEE010000045.1, on the reverse strand, counting down.
GATTCAATACGTTCTCTCAGCCCGAACGCGTTATGGTGCCAGTGCTGTTCACGACCGTCCGGAGAGTACAGGGAGGCCAGTTGTCCCCGCTCTGTCCAGCGTTGTTCCCAGCGCCGGTTCTCCGGATCCTGAACTGCCAACAGCAACCCCTGCGGATCATGCTCATACTGCCAGACCGCATCACAGGGATCGGTATATGTCTGTAATACGCCTTCGTCGTCGTAATCATAGCGCTGGCTGCTACCGTCTGGCCGGGTAACGGCAACGACCTGCCCCCACGAATTTCGCAGGTATTCTGTGCGGTTGCCCAGCGGGTCAGTTTGTGCCGCAAGCTCGCCGTCCAGCCATTCGAAACAGGTTTCCCCGCCATCAGCCTGACGACGACAGAGGATGTTATTTCTTTGGTCCCGTGTATAGCTCACGACCCCACCAAAGCCATTATGGTAGTGGCCGGTGAGGGTCTCATCATCCCAGACATACCGTCCACGCCAGTAGTCGCCGGAGGTTCTGTCGGTAAGCGCACGCCCCCTGCTGTCGTAAGTATGCTCCACCCACGTTTGCGACAGATCGTTCCAGCGCAACATCCAGCCTTCAGGTGAATAACGATAATCGAAACTCCGTCCTTCACCGGCACGTACTTCAAGCAGATGCCCCTGCGCATCATAGCGATACGTTGCCAGCGTTTTGACCGCGTTTTTATCCTTATCGCACAGTCTCAACGTGGTGAGTCGGTTATGATCAGTTTCAGCAAAAATAAGACGCCGATCCGGCAGCACGATCCAGCGTAACGTTCCCCGGTCGCGCAGCAGAATAATACGGTTACCCGCCCGATCTTCCATTGAGGTCAGACAGAGCTGTTTCCCCTGAGCATACTCAAACTCATAACGGTCGCCGTTGACGTTGCGTAGCCGGAGTTTCCCCTGTTCACGACTTAGACGCCACTCTGGCCCGGAAGCGGCCCGCTGGTGCTGCCCCTCATCCGGCGAAGCAAAGACATGCTGGTTGAACTCTCCATCCACCAGCGTAATCAGCCCGTTATCCAGGGTCAGATGCATATCCCACTGACAGCGCCAGAGCGAACCCAGCAGGCCAGAATGACGCTCGCCGGTGGAGCGATAGAAACGACGGAATTCCAGCGGAAAGAATCCTGGAACAGAGAAATCGGTACGCCAGTCCACAACCGCCCCGGTCGCCATATCAACCGGCTCACCTTCCGTCTGGCAATGTTTGCCAGAGGTCTGGCAGGTCTCATCCTTTTTCAGCGCGTCCTGCTGAAGCCGGGTTTTATCCGCGACTTCTCCCCGGTTGCGGCCTGCATTCACCGATACCGTTGCGGCTGAGATCCCTTCGGCATTTTTGCGGCCATAACTGCCTTTAGGACGTGCAGAATCAGACACACGGGTAACCACTTTCGCGATAAACGCATCAAACCTGGCCGTGATGTACGCCAATGAAGCATCAAATTTTTCAATAAGTCGTCCCAGCGCATCCACCAGCGCACGAAACTCCGTGTGAATCATCTGCACAATCCAGCTGTTACTGGCCGCGTCAGTCAGCGTTTTGGACAGCGCTGTATGTATTTCAGACAACAACGCCCTGGCCTGCGCGCCATAATGTTTAAGCTGCCCCTGCAGATAACCAAGCCCCTTCACGAGATTGCCGTCAGAGAGTCCCCTGATAGTGCGAATGGCGAACTGGATATCACCGGAATTGAGCAGGTGGGATTTTTCGAGGCCACGCAGGATAGCCCGCCCGGAGACTTTAATGGCATCCCCCAGGCCGGGGATGAACCCGATGGCGCAGAGTACACCATCAGCAATATGAAGCGGGTCATTCAGGGTATCGGGCTGTTTCCAGCTGTCCAATGCCCATTCACCGACGGCATAAAAATCAATGGCCTGCCCGACCACAGGTACAAAGCCCAGGGCAATCTGGCAGAACAACATAAGCGCGGTGTTATCATCCCCCACATGGTCAGCCACTTCTGCGGCCAGACGGTGGTGGATTTTATTGATGGCCTGTTTGAGCGCGAGGTTACCCTGATTAACCTGCCGGTCGAGCTGTCGAAAACGCACATACGCATCACGGTAATTTTCAGGAATAGTCGAAAATATCCCGCCCAGCCAGCCGGTATCTTTAACTGCGACCTGGTTATCGCTACTGTCTTCAGCATCATATTCCAGGAGTCCCTGCTGGCGCAGCAGCAGAAACAGCGTGAAGTACTCGCCCGCCAGACGGGCATATTCAGGAGTGTCCTGCAGCACGGGGTTACTGGTGGCCACTTCATCCGGCTCAAAGGTATCCGAGCCTTCATCCAGCAGTAATTCGAAGGTGCCACACCCCATGTCGTAAATAAAACAAAGGCCGTCAGCGTCTGTCTTACCATTAATCTGCGTGCCATTACTGTCGGTCAGCACAAAGGGCGCATCAGGAACTGGCTTACCGGAGTCATACTGGTAATGAATCAGCGCCTCGCAGCCACATTTAACACAGCCGCCGGAGATTTTATTCTCAGTGGAAAAGTTCTTTTCTGCAGCGTCGTTGCTGCTCACCAGCGTTGCCGATTTATTCTCGCTCATGCCATCGTCCTTGTTTTAAGCGTCATCCATCATCTCAACAGCTTTGCTGTACAACCGGTCCATACGGCTACCGGAGCGGGTATATTCGGGTTCGTTCATGATGGCCTTAGCCCAGGTCTCCCCCATAAAGTCAGGGTGAAGTTCGCTCGCCAGTGCCAGATAGCGCACGATGTCACGGTCATTACAAAATCCGTGCTTAAGGGCCTGCTGGTAGTGCAGTTCGGTAAGTGGATGCTGCAGGTGTGCTGTTTGTGGACACCGTTGCCCGCAATCGCGGACTGGCGGCCTCCGTGGTCCGTAACACTCAGGCCGCGTGCCTGCTGGCGGAAGAAGGGGTGAGACTCGGTTTTGCTGATGCCGTGCTCTCCCCGGATGACGCGTTTTATGAGCTGTTAACAACAACAGGAGTAAGTCATGTTTAAATTTGGGCACCTTCTCGGTGGTAAAGCCTCCCGCAGGCTGGAAGAGGATAACCAGGACGATCCGGAACTGGAGGACGACAAACAACCGCAGGGTAAGACGCGCGGCCGTCGCGTGGATGACAATCCGGATGACCCGGATAACGACCCTGACGCGGGGGATGATCCGGAAGACCCGGACAGTCCGGATAAACAGGGGCGTAAGGCGAAGAAAGCCAAAGCAAAATCCCGCCGCGCGGATGGTGATACTGACGTGGACGGTGAAGACGATGACGGCGACGATCATGTCGATGACCCGGACGACAAACAGGCGCGTATGGACGAGCGTAAAGCCGCGTTAAACATGATGTTTGAGATGACGGACCAGATTGATGTGCTGAACCGTCGTCAGGAGTGGATGGCCGCCAACGCCATGATGACCGGCACCATTACCGTTGTAGGGGAGGGGCTGGATATACCCAGCTGGAGTTTGACGGGTATGTGCAGGACAGTAACGCCTTTGCGGTCGGGCTTCAGGTCACAAAGAGCAGGGACAATCCAAACCGCGTGGACGTGCTGTGGGATGGCATCCTGGTGAACCAGCTGCGTATCGTGGCCCTGATTAACCAGTTCCGTCTGCAGCCTGCAGCCTGAGGATAAATCATGAGTGACAATTTACTGGCCGGGACGGCTTACGTCTCGGTGGACGGCACCACCATTATGGTGGGCGGCCAGTTCAAATACGCCACGGGGCGCGTCAAGCGTGAATCGCTCATCGGCATGGATGGCATTCACGGCTACAAAGAGACATTTGTGACGCCGTATATCTCCTGCCAGGTGCGTGATGCCGGTAACACGGTGCTGTCGGACTACAACGACATGACGAACGTCACCCTGGTGGTGGAGCTTGCCAACGGTAAGACGCTGACCGGTGCCGGGATGTGGACCACCGATGCACAGGAGGTGGACAGTGAAGAGGCGCTGTTTACCGTTAAGTGGGAAGGGATGACCGGCAGCGTGAAGGAGAGCTGATATGACAGATATTTATGAATTACCCGATAAGGAAACCATTACCCTCAGCCAGCCGGTTTCGGTTGGCAAGGGGCTCATGGAATACCATGAAATTATCCTCAAAGAGCCCACGCTCGATGAGGTCGATAATTTCTATCGTGAAAGGGAAAAGGAGAAAAGCGCTCTTACGGGGATGGGGCTGCTCATTTCGCTGGTATCCGGTGTGCCACGCCCGGCGGTGAGGAAGCTGTCATATCGGGACTATAAGCGCTGCGAGGTGTGGCTGACGCGTTTTTTGACATGGGAGCCAAGCTGGGGCTGACGGTGTCTGACGACACAGTGCAGAAACTCAGCGGGCTGAACGATGCGCTGAATGAAATAAGCGCTTCATGGGAGGGGCTGAAAAACAGAACCAAAAACGGGCTGGCGGATAAACTTATGTCAGATTTTACCGTTGGGGGGCACAGGATCCTGAAGTCTGGCGTGAAAGACGGACTGGAAGGGATCTCCGATCTCTTTCAGCACGGTGATTTGACCGGCCTTTCCCATGCACTCGGGTTTATCAGCACCGCTGACGCGGAAAAGCTGCGGCGAATCCAGGGGGATAAAAAGCTTTATAACAGTCTTTCCCGGCGAGAGCGGGGGGCGGTTGATGCCGGCTTTATGACGGATGCGGTGAGAAAACGCTACGATGAACGCTACCGGGCCACGGACGAGGCCAGCCAGCTTCAGCAGGATATGAACATCGTTACCCACCAGGGGAATAGTGGCGCTCCACCTGTCAATAATACCCTGTTTGATCAACCCAGGAATAATGCGCTGGGTCTGCGTAATCATAACCCGGTGAACCTGCGTTCCGCGTCGAATGAAACCGGCAAAGTCTTTGCGGGAAAAAGTGGTACGTTTTCCCGTTTCGGGTCGGATGAAGATGGTCTGGCCGCCGCCTCAAGGCAGTTATTTTTGTATGGCGACAGGGGGAAGCACAGCCTTCAGGATGTGATTAAAACGTTTGCGCCATCGAGTGAGAATAATGTTGACGCGTACATCCAGGATGTGGCCCGCGATTCAGGATTCAAACCCGGCGAGAATATCGACCTGCACTCACCGGATGCGCTGAAGCGACTGTTACCGGCGATGATAAAGCATGAGCAGGGGACGCAGCCTTTCAGCCAGAAGGATATTGATACCGGGATACATGACGCCATTTTCGACCCCCGGTGGAGCGGAAAAAGGGACCCGGATTATCTGATGGCGCAACGTAACCAGCCTTTCGGTTACGGAGCGGATGATGCCACTGCTGACCCCCGGCGACGCGAAGAGAGCGTACCGGATTACCTGCAGGCCCGGCGTAGCCAGGCACAGACAAATGAGCAAACCGGTATTATCACCCCCGATCAGACAGCTGAACTGACAAAAGCCCTGCGGGAGATTGTCGCTCAGGCTGGTAAGGACGGGAAAACCCAACTGGAAGTTACGCTGACAGGCACAAGCGGAGAGCAGAAGCGATTTCTGGTTCCGTTTGGCGCGCGCGTCACCACGTCCATGTCCTCATAATGACATGACGGTTCACCGTTATTCCTCTGCTGCCCGCATCCTGCGGGCTTTTTTGTATCCGGAGAAAAAATGACATTGATCCACGACGCGGCCGCAGCCGCATCCGATGCGCTGTCTGGTCCGTCCGGTGACAGCTGGAAATGGTCCGAACACCTGCATAAAGCCTCCTTTCGCGGGGTGCCGTTTGCGGTGGAAGGCGGGGACGGCAGTTACGGCCGCCGTCAGGCGGTTCATCAGTACCCATACCGTGACCAGGCCTGGGTGGAGGACATCGGCCGCAGTACGCGAAAATTCACGCTGCGGGGATTTCTGGTGCAGAGCAGTCGGTTATATACCGCACCGGATGTGATGACGCAGCGGGATTCCCTGATAGCCGCCTGTGAAACAGGCAGTGCCGGGACGCTGGTTCACCCGACGCTGGGGGAACTTACCGTCAGCGTACCGGACGGCGGGCTAAAAATCAGCGACACGCTGGCGGGCAATGTCTTCCCGTTCACGCTGACGGTGATTGAATCGGGTTTGCGGGTCTTTGCCATCACCAGCTCAGCGGATGCGGCCTCCACGGTACAGACGTCCTGGCTGTCCGTCGCCGCGGAGGCGGCAGGCAGTTTTATCGGTGAGATCCACGGGACGCTGAACTGGTTTAGTGGCACGATGAAAACCCTGCACAACACGGCTGATTTCTGGGCCCGCAGCGTCACCAGTACCCTGCATTCAGCCAGTAATCTCGGTAACTCCCTGCATAACACGTTCAGCCGTGATACCAGCGGGCGGTATTACCATGGTCCGTACAGCGGAACCTCCCCCTCAGGCGTCGTGCAGGCGACGCTGGCGGCCACCACGCAGAATACCAGGGCGGTTGAGGCGTCACTCGGTTCACTTTTGCAGGACACGACACCTGAAACGTACGCCAGTGACACCCTGAACGTGATTAATAATCTTCAGCAGGCCATCACCTCACCGGCGGACTGTGTGAATACCATGCAGACGCTTTCAGGCTTTACCGATCCGCAGTGGCATCCACCGGGCGGAGGGGCGGTGGTCTCGGGTATAGCGGTACGTTTTTTTACTGTTCTGAGTGCCGGTGCGATGGCTGACGCCGCCGCACATGTCCCGCTGCGAAGCTATGACGATGCGATCGCACTACTGGATGCTGTCAGCGACACGCTCGACAGCGCGATGCTCAGTGCCGGTGATAACGGTGAGGACCGGTTGTATGAAGCACTGATGGTACTGCGTTCGCAGACTGTTTCACTGCTCCGGGACAGGGGCGCAAGTCTTGCCCCCCTGGTGCAACAGCGGTTTGGTGCCTCCCTCCCGGCACTTTATCTTGCCAGCCGGCTTTATCAGGATGCCGGTCGCTCAGACTCCCTGACTGACATGGTGGATCCTGTTCACCCGGCATTTATGCCGCATACCTTTAAGGCACTTAGCGAATGAGCGATGAGTTAACGCTTGAAGTCAGCGGACGAGAAATTTCCGGCTGGGACCAGGTCCGGGTCACGCGCAGCACTGAACATTTACCCTCTGATTTTTCCCTTTCACTGATGGATTATTACCCTGGCTCCGGAGAAAAACAGCTGGTGACGCCAGGAGAGGCCTGCGTGGTGCGTCTGGGCAATGACCCGGTGGTGACCGGCTATATTGACCGGTGGAGTTCCGCGATTGGGCCGTCACGCCATGAAGTCCATGCGTCGGGTCGCGGAAAGTGCCAGGATCTGGTGGACTGCTCGGCCATATGGCCCAACAACGTGATTGAAAACGCCACGCCGCTGCAGATAGCACAGAAGCTTGCCGCGCCTTACGGGATCCGCGTCGGAACGGATGTGACCGATCTGCAGAACGTGCCGCAGTTCTCACTGAACTGGGGGGAGTCATCGCAGGAGGTGATTGACAGGATGATGCGCTGGGCGGCGCTGCTCTATTACGACCTGCCGGATGGCAGTCTGTTTCTGACGCGGGTCAGCACACGAAAAGCTGCCAGTGGCGTGGCCGTGGGTCAGAACATTCAGGCCGCATGGTATGACAGTTCCGGCGATGGCCGGTATTCCGACTATACCGGTATCTCAATGCCGACGACGGCCGTGACCGAAATTTCTCCGGGTGACGGTTATGCCTCCGTTACGCTTGCCACTGCAGCCGATCCGGAGATGGCCGCCATGCGTTACCGCAATCTGGTCACACTGATAGAAAGCACGCTCAATACCTACGGTGCCGCGCAGCAGTACATCAACTGGGAGATGAACCGGCGCTTTGGCCGTTCACGGGTACTGCACGTGACCGTGGACAACTGGCGGGATACCGACGGGAAACTGTGGGAGCCGAATACCCTTATTCCGGTCACGGCACCCCAGCTGAATCTTGACAATGATGCCTGGCTGCTGGGTGAGATCACTTTTCAGAAGGACGAGCGCGGGACGACAGCGGAGATGGTGCTGATGCCGCCGCAGGCCTTCATGGTGGAGCCATACCAGTTCTACAGCAACATTATGGAGCTTAATTACAAATGAGAGAGCCGATATATCTGACTCTCCTGAAAAAGCTTGGTGAGCTTGAGGGCAGGGTCAGGGTGCTGTACCGCAAATCCATGATGGCGTTCACCACCGGCAAAGTAACGGCCATGAACGATGCGGGCGGTGTACAGGCACTTCAGTACCAGCATCCGGTGGAAGTCAGGGGCAGCACGCCGCGCATGGCGGAGTTCGGTTTTTCGTCCGGACTGCCTGAAGGCACAGAGGTGCTGATTGCCTGTATTGGCGGTGACCGGTCTTCCGGCATTGTGATTGCCACCAACAATTCTGCCTACCGGCACAGCGGGCTGACTCCCGGTGAAACGGTGATTTATAACCAGTGGGGCCAGTTTGTGAAGCTTACCGAAAGCGGTATCGAGGTACAGGCGAACGGCCAGGCGGTGGATGTGAAGCAGGCCACTCAGGTGACGATTGAGGCGACTGCCGGCGTGATGATGAAAACCCCACTGCTGCAGTGCACCGGTGACATCCAGGACAACTGCGAGGGCAATACCACCACGCTGAAATCGCTCCGGGAAGCCTATATCAGACACGATCACGATCTGGAAGGCGTTCAGTCCGGCAGTTCCACCAAAACCACTGACCCCACGGGGGACAAACCATGAGCGACATTCGTACTCTCTGGCCCGCACCGGATGGCAGCGAGGCTGACTGGGCTGTGGTGCAGGGCGATCTGCAGCAGGGGGATGACCTGCAGACGGCCATTTACATCAGTCTGTTCACCGACAGGCTGGCACGTCGCGATGATCAGATATGAGTACAGGCTTGATACTGAGGTGCAGCTTGATTCCGGCGGTAAAGGGACCGGGTCGATAACGGCTGTCCTTCCGGATCCGGCGACCGACCCGACGGGCGGCGGGGATGCGGGAAATGCCCCAGCCGGGACCCTGCTGACGCTGGATGTGGCGATCGCCGGTGTGGAGTCCGGTGTCAGCGCTGTGGTGGCCATCGCCGGAGGTGCCGACATCGAGGATGAGGACGCCTTCCGGGCGCGAATGTTGCTGGCCTGGCAGGATACAGCGCAGGGCGGTAACGATACGGATTATGAACGCTGGGCGCTTGAGGTGCCGGGGATCACCCGAGCCTGGGTTGTCCGGCGCTTAACGGGCGCGGGTACGGTCGGGATTTACATTATGTGTGACGGGGTGAGCGGTCATCCTGATGGTTTTCCTGTCGGTCATAACGGCGTATCCCGTTTTGAACCGGTGAACGCGAATGTCGCGACCGGAGACCAGGGGCGCGTGGCAGATGCGTTGTATCCGCTGCATAACGTCACGGCGGAGGTCTGGGTCTGCGCGCCAGTCCCCCTGCCGGTGGCGTTTGAGATAAACGGTATCAGTACGGCGACTGCGGAAACCCGAGCGGCGATTAAGGCGGCCATCGATCAGGTGTTTTTTAATGAGGGGCGTCCGGGTGTTAAACCCGCTGTTGACACCCCGCCGGTGGTCATTGACCTCTCATCAATAGAGCTCGCTATCGCCGGAGTGCCGGGAACCAAAGGATTTCTGCTGACCGCGCCGGTGAACAACATCACGCCGGGTGTCGGAGAGCTCGCCATTACCGGGGAGGTCACATACTCATGAATCCAGGCCGATTTTGTACGGATGACTACACCTGCGCCCTGCTGGCACTGATGCCTCCAGGGCAGGCCTGGTCCCGGAGCCGCGATTCTGTGCAGGTGGCGGTATTGCGTGCCCTTGCCGAAGGCTACCGACAGAGCGATGCGGACGCGCTGGCGCTGCTGGCCGGTGCCTTCCCCGGCACGGCAGATGCCTTTCTGCCTGAGTGGGAGCTGACGCTGGGACTGCCTGATCCGTGTGTCCGTGGTAATGATGAAAACACTGACGCCCGCAGGCGTGCCGTGGTGGCGAAGCTGACCTCCACTGGCGCATTATCCCGGACCTACTATGAAGACGTTGCCCGTAAACTCGGGTTCACCGTCAGGATCACAGAATACCGGCCCTTCCGGGCGGGGATGTCGGGGGCAGGTCAGCCCCTGGATCACGGGGACTGGCCGTTTACCTGGAATGTGGCGGTTATTTCCCCGCCGGTGACGGTGGATAATTATGACGCTTACCAGCAGATGGTCTGCACCCTGACACGCGACTCCCCGTCTGAAACCCTGCTGATTTTTTCTCACTGATCTGATAAACACGACTAATCGTCTTCACTGGCGAGGATTTAACACATGCAAAAAATAGGAAGCAGTACAAATACAGCAGACGCTAACGGTGAATTTACGGACGGCGACCCGCAAAAACAAATTCCCTGTACCTGGGTGATGTCCGCATGGCTGAACACCCTGCAGCGTGAACTGGTACACCTGTGTGAAGAAGCGGGCATTACGATTGACCCGAATGATGATACTCAGGTTTATCAGGCGATTCAGGGATTACTAAAAGTTAAGTTCGACGGGCTGGGCACTGCAGCTTTCAAAGATATCGTCACCTCCATGACCGATACGACA
>NZ_JBDKEE010000044.1:0-18224 GCF_051130085.1 Enterobacter sp. PTB | reverse complement strand
GGCAGTTTATCCCGAAAGGGACTGATCTGACGGCGGTTACGGATGACGAGCTACGGAGGTATCAGGGAGCACTGAATAGCAGGCCACGAAGGCCCTGTGTTCTGGTTTATGATGTTGTTTCTATTATTATATAACATCCACTACCAGCTTAATCTGGCAGAGAACCCACCAGATTCTTTGCCGAAACACTGCTGGTAGGCGGTTCCGTTACTTCAGGTATCGGCGATATGGTTACTACCGGTGCAGGTTGATGCGATCCAGACTGAATATTCAGAAACGACGACAGTATGGTTCTCAATGTGTCCTGGCTCGTATTGTCAGCCAGCAGCGCCGCAAGTACCGACGGCAACCTGTTGTCAATCTCGCCCAGCGCTATACCGGCCAGTAAAGCCGTTCGTGACAGCTCACCGCGATCGCCCCGGTGGTGCGCCTCTACCTGTGAGATATCCAGCGTAGTTCCTCCGAGATCAACAATCAGCACAGAGTTGGAGGACGAGAGTTGATCACACAGCGCTATACCTGCAGGAATGGACTCCGGGCGCACGGTGACGCGGGTGATGGTAAAGGCGTGACCGTTATTCAGCACCACCGGTTGCAGCAGGCTCTGCTTTTTGCGCTCAATGTTATCAAGCCGGTACTGCGCGTCTTCGTCGTAGAACTCCGCCAGCGGCAGTGTTACCACGATATCCACGCACTGCGGTGTAAGGCCACTGGTTCGTAGCGCGTGATGGACTGCAACGGCATTGAGCGGGCTGTACTGCCATTCGATGTTGCTGGTGGTGAGGGTATCCGTGGAAATGAGGTCAAACGAGTACTTCTCCTTGCCTGCAGTGTAGTTGAACGGCTTGCTGCTACCAAACGTGGCTGACCAACCTCGTCTGAAGCTGTTCGGGCTGATGTGGGTATACGTCTTGCCGTGCTGCTCCCACAGCATTTTGATATGGGTTGAGCCGTCATCAATATAAATTCGCATATTGCACCTAAGTTGAGTCAAATATGAGTTGAGATTGAGTCATCCGGCGTTGCCGGATACGTGAAGGGCGGCTATTGAGCCAGAACTGAGAGCACGATGAGATGAATCAGCGCCAGCAAGCGCTCAATGAGAAAAGGCAGCGCTGCCAGTGAGACAAAGATGAGAAATCTTTTCATAGGGTTAATTTCCTGTATGGGGTGAGTAAAATGCGAATTGCCATACAAGATTTAGCGATGTTTGTAGGGTTTTACTGGCAGGAGTAATGTTGTTTATGCCCTTATCAAAAAGCATAAAGCAGACGTTTAGTTAAAATGAATCTGAGGTATTAAATTTTAGAAGTGAATAATTTGGGGATTTGATACAAGAGAGAAGACGCCCAGCCGCGAAGGCTGAGCGCCCAGGATTAGGTCACTTTATTTTCAATTCCACTAAACAGGTTATCAATGTGGTCAGCGTACCACTGCATCATTTCACGTCGGCTTTCGAGATATTGGGCGTGGTTATACGTCCCGCGAATACTGTTTTTATCCACGTGGGCTAACTGCATTTCTATCCAGGCAGTATTAAAACCTTGCTCATGTAAAATGGTACTCATTGTGTGCCGAAAACCGTGCCCTGTAGCCTTACCATCGTAGCCGATACGTTTGATCACCATGTTAATACTGGCTTCACTCATCGGTTTGTTGATGTTGCAGCGCCCGGGAAATACCAGTTGATACTGACCGGTGTAGGTTCGAAGCTCCTGCAGGATCGCCAGAACCTGGTTTGACAAAGGCACCAGATGCTTACGGCGCTTCTTCATGCGGCTTTCAGGGATCGTCCAGAGTGCATTATCCAGGTCAAACTCATGCCATTCTGCAGCGCGTAGCTCAATCGTACGAACACCTGTCAGTAACAATAGGTTAGTTGCCATACGTGTAATGCAGCTACCGTGATAATCGGCCAGGCAGGAAAGGAATGCGGGTAATTCAGATGCCTGAAGGTGAGGGAAGTGTTCAGTCTTTGGCGCGGTTAATGTGCCGGTCAGTTCTGCTGCTGGATTAAACGTCGCACGTCCTGTTGCGATGGCGTAGCGGAAGATCTGATTGCAGTACTGCCTGACCTTGCGTAATTTTTCCAGTGAGCCACGCTTTTCAATCAGACGTAAAACCTCCAGCATCTCCAGAGGAAGGATCTCCGCGACAGGGCGCTTGCCCACATGCGGGAAGATATCCTTCTCCAGAGCCTCCAGAACGCTTTCTGCGTAGCTTTCCGACCATGAGATACACTTGTGCTTATGCCATTCCATGGCGAGCGCCCTGAAGGTATTGACGACTGATATTTTTTTGGCGAGTTTTTCGAGCTGCTTTTTCTCACTCGGGTCACCACCGTCCGCAATCACCTTTCTCGCTTCGTCGCGTTTTACGCGCGCATCAGCCAGGGAAATCTCAGGATAAACGCCGATAGATAACTTTTTCTCTTTGCCGGCGATACGGTATTTCATCCGCCAGTATCGTTTTCCGGTAGTGGTAACCAGGAGAAAAAGGCCACGTTCGTCAGAAAGTTTATAGTCCTTCTCTTTAGGCTTCGCGGTCTCGACCTGTCGGGCTGTCAGTGCCATATGGGGGCCTCAATTTTCATTGAACACAATAAGCCCCCTGAAAAGCCCCCAGATGCGACTTGATTAAGGTAGGGTCGAGTTGAGGTCAGTGGAGTTCGGAATGTTCGAAAGTGATGTATGGCAGTGATTATACTTGAGTTTTGTGGAATTTGGGAGACGTACATAGAAGTGAAAGTGGTGCCCGGACTCGGAATCGACCTTTAAATCTATCTTGTTGTTTTTATTTATTATTGTTTGGTTTGATAAAATTGATACCTCCATTGGTACCTCGTAATGGTTTTACTGGTTGTTGGCGGGAGTTTCAGAAGAGAAAGGTTACTGATTTGGGACTATCTGAAACCATTGATTCGATTCCTTCATTCGATTCCCTATTCACCTGTGGATGATACCTCCGACGAGAGCAAAATCAAAGGTCATCCAACGGCTGATGGTCACCAGATTCAGCAAGTAGCATGTTGGTATCACGGGAACCATGTACAACGCGTTCTATACGAACTTCCGTATCCATTACTCTGAATAGAAGGATATAGCGACCATAAGGACAGACCCTGATCCCTGGTAGCAGTTCAGGCCTCTCTCTGTAGAGAGCTGGTGATTCAGCTATCAGAAGGCATTGCTGATACAGTTCTTCAGTAAAGCTGATCGCGCGCACAGGATTATCTCGTGCAATCCAGTCACCAATTGCTTCAAGATCAAGCTCTGCCAGTGGTGAAATACCCAGCTTCATTTTGCCTGGGCACCTTCGACCATGGTTTTGTATTTGCTCGTCAGGCGACCAAATACTTCTTCAGCTGTTTTACTTTCACCGCTGTTGATGCCTGCAATGATTGCTTCCTGGAGTGATTCGAGCTTCATTTGCTGCTCTCTATCTTCCAGGGCACGAAGTCCTGCCCGGATAACTTCACTGGTGTTGTTATAACGCCCGCTTTCTATCTGCTCGCGAATAAATGCTTCAAAGTGAGGGGTAAGGGCAACACTGGTTGGCATGATGATTTCTCCTGCTTAATTACTATCAGGTAATAATAGTTATTATCTCTGGGTTATTCAAGAACAGTAATTGTGACTTGATTCAGTAACTGTTACCTTGCTGCCAGCGCCCCCGGATAGTGGCGGGCGATGATATCATTGAGCTTATCTACCAGCTCTGGTCGCCTGAAGGTGATATGAGCCGTTCCCTTCTGAAAGTATTTGATTGCAAACATCTCGTCCTCGTAACGGTTGCTGTGCCGGTTAGCATGGATATGATCGCCGAGACGACGGGTAACGTCAGCGCGGTTGTCGGGAACCGGCTTCCCATCCAGAAGCATCAGCATACGCTCAAGGTCTGCCAGGCGGTCACGCTGCCAGCCCCAGTTAAGCCCAAATCCCCACCGGTCATATTTGACCAGCCCTGTGACAATGATTTTCGCCCCAAACTTGCAGGGGGAGTTTGTCTTGAAATCCCACGATAATCCTTTGAACACATTGATCACACCGCGCTCAAACACGTCACCTTTACTCTGATGCAGTTGCTCAAAGGTGCTCAGGATATTCTCTTCACTGACCGCCGGAATATCCTCCTTTTCCAGGCTGTTGTACCACTGGTCACGCGCCTGAGCGTCCATCAGGCTTAGCATCCCCGACTTCTTCATCAAATCCCGCCATATACCGCGATCGAGATTGCGGGTAACCGCAGCGACTCCATCGCATCGCGCTTCTCTTCCACCCGGTCAAAGACGCCCAACACCTCGTAAGCGCCTTCAATGACCTTCTCCGCCACATTGCCCCGGTGAGGAACCCTGATTTCACCAAAGGATTGTCCACAGACGAGCGAATTGGTACAGACGCTTCGGAAGTATCCCGGCAAAAGCTGAAAGCTGGACTCGCCTCCATGCGAATTAAGAATAATAATTTCAGGTACATGCTGACCGTTTATCTGGCCCGCCCGACGAAGACGCAGAAGGTGTTTGGTGTGTTCCCGGCGGTCAGGGTCGCGTACGCGTGACTGGCAGGCGAAGAAGGGTTCAAAGCCTTCACGCTGCAGGTTCTCTAGCAGGGTAATGGTAGGGATATAGCTGTATCGGTCAGAGCGGGAGTCGTGTTTGTCTTCACTGAAGACGCTGGGGACATGCTGCATGAGTTCTTCACGGGTTAAGGGACGGTCACGGCGGATCTGATTTGTCCGCCCGAAGCGGCTGGCTAATCGCATTGTTAATTCCTTATGGTTGCTTTAACGGCATAAACAAAAAAGCCATGCTCCGGTGGGAGCATGGCCTGCTGGTGTGGTTGTTGGTGATGAGTCAATTTTTGGGTATACCGTGGCTGAGCAGATAGCGGTTCAGCCACTCTCCTGCATTTGCTTCAAAATTCCACGCCCGCCAGAACAACTGCCCTCCGCTGTCGCGAATGACCAGCCGAAAGTGCGTACCCTGGTCGTCTTCAATGGCTACGTTGGTGTACAGCGTGGCGACGGCTGTTGCCTGCTCTCGGGTGAACGGACCGGGTGGTAACGGCGTATTGTCAGTGTCCTGTATGGTGAACTCCTCTGATATCTGGCACAAAAACAAACGCCCCGCTCAGTGAGCAGGGCATCAACGGGAGGCTCCAGGTGTGGCGATAAGCTGCAGTATCTGCTCCATCAGCGCTGCGATTAAGGCACCTGCCAGCAGGGCTGCCGTCTGTCTGGCAATATCAATGCTGTCTTCGTCGTAACCTTCTTTGCGGAAGTGGTCTTCGACAAACTGCTGTGCCCGGCTGCTGGCGCACCACGTCAGCACCTGACGCAGGGCGTTGAGCACAATTTTCAGTAATGTCATTGGGTCAAATCTCGGAGTGGAGCCCGGACGGATGAGGGGCATTCACTGATGCCCCTGCCGGGTAAATAAGAGGAGGATGGCGTTACTGCGGTGACGGGGATTCTGGCGGCACGGGAGCCTGACCATGAATAATCCGGTGTTTCGCCAGCGCCTGCGGCATGTCGTTGATACAGTACGTAATGTAGAAGACGTTAAAGGCGACGGTGTAGAACGCATTCATTCTGAGGTCGAAGCGGAAGGTGTTCAGCGCATAGTGGCGCAGTGCGGCTCTGGCCTTAAAGGCCCAGACGATATACATCACGCCGGTGGCGAACGACAGTATGGCGCTCAGTACCAGCAGCGTGTCACTACCCGTGTCGTAACCCGCCAGGTCCGGTGAGGCCATCACCCCAAACTGTCGACTGAGACCAAAACAGACGGCTAGCCAGATGATAAACAGGTTGCCGCAAACCGAATACCCGGTGGTGTCGCTGATAATGTCCTGCTTTTTATACAGCCACAGTAACGGCCAGATGCCGCAGGTGGCGATGGTGAGCAGCACAAAAGTGAGCGTTGGTGTTGCCAGTCGCTGGCTGAGTGTCGAGATGTCGGTCATATCGTATTGTCCTTGATTGATTTTGCTGTAAACAGGGGGAAATCATGCTGAAGGGGAGTTACCCTGCGGTGAGTGTCGTGCATTCGGGCATATCAGCCAGAACCTTGTGGACATTTCCGGCAGAAGGGGAAAAATGCCCCACCTTTTTGTCGTTGACGTAAATCTCAAACGAGGTTGCCTTTCTGATGGCATCAATGAACGAGAGCCAGGCGTTGTCGCCGTTACGCCAGCCCAGAGATGACGGCAGCGGGAATGGCTGGTCATCGGTGACGACGGTGATGGCGGTTTTCTCATCCTGCGAATCGGCACCGCTGCCGTCAGGCAGTGTGAGCATGACGTGATGCTGCAGGATGTTCTGGTCGTCAGGGTTGCCGGTGCAGTTGAGATTCAGCATGACGTTTTCCGGGCTGGTGATAATGTACTCGGTGACGCCCATACCGAAGCCACTGCTCCACATATTGGGGACCGCGTGTGCCGTGATGGCAAAGGTCAGTAATCCTGCTGGCAGGATGGCGTGCATGAATTGCATGGTGTTTTTCCTTCTGAGTCAAAAATGTTGTTGAGGGTCAGCCGTGTTACATGAGTTGTTTGCCCACGGCGATAAGCCCTGCCAGCCAGCCGATACACTGGGGACCCACAAGCCAGAACAGACGGGCCTTGAGTAATCCGGTCATCCCTTCGCGGGTGTATACCGCGTCCGGCATCAGCCATTGTCGAAGAGCAGCACCGACCGTCATACCGGCTCCGGGCCCCAGGGTCATCCAGAACAGATACCCCATTCCCTGACCAAAACTGCGTATCTCGCCGGTACTCCCGAACACGTTAAACAGCACGACCACAAGCGCGATGGCGAAGGCAATCGCGAAATATTTAATGACAAGCGCCATGTTCAGATTTCCTTATTTTCTGCACTGCTGAGCGGCACTCAGCATGTTGTCCATGAAGCGCGGGGGGACATAACCGTACTGCTGGTTCATTTTCTCCAGCTCCCCGTGCGTGTATTTCGTCTGCAGGATGTCGTAAACGCAGCCGCAAAGGAGGGTCGTGCCACCACCGGATTTACAGCCCCGGATAAACTCGCTTTCGGCTTTGGATTTCGCATCACCGCAGCCACTGAGTACCACTGTCGATAACATCAGGCAGATCGCGGAAAAATAACGTGCCGAACGGAGTGAACCGCCAGCAAGGGAAATGTTCATTGCTATATCCTTGAATAAACAGAGGGTTGAGTTTGATAAAACGGGTTAAAGGCCATCCTGTTGGGGGATGCCTTCATCCTGCAATCCGTGGCTGATGTCGTTAACCACTGTATCCGGGTCAAGCGAAATGGTCGCCAGATGCTTTCCGGTATCGGGGTTGCCCCGATACACATCGAGCGCGGCAAAAGGTTTGCCGTCATCATCCGAACCGGTAGAGACCTCGTAGGTGGTATCCCCGTTGCGGACGCTAAATTCCTGCAGGTTGATAACCTGGTTGCTCTGGTACGCGTAGCCCGTCGCCTGAGCCGGAACGGTAATATCCATCTCCTTATGCTCAGCGCCAGTCTTACCGAATGAATACGATACCGACGGGGTAACGATGCAGATTTCGACCTCCTTTTTGTGATTCAGGGTCTGTGCATAAAAGACGGGCTTTGCGCAGCGCTGATAATGCGCGTCGCGAAAGGCATCGGGCGTACCGGCATTCGCGTTCGGCAGCGATGCCAGCGTCAGTCCGACGCTTAATAACAGCAGGGTTGTGGGGTGTTTCATAGCCGGGCTCCTTTTAGTCCGGAGGTGGCTTCCGGGAACACTCCCCGGAAGGAATGAATAACGTTACTGATGAAGCGAAAGTGAGGCAGCGCGGAGATAAACTCTTCGCTGGCCGTCAGGGCATCAAGCTCAGGCTTGTTGCGAAAGGAGGTTTCCAGGACAGTGACGGCATTAATTTCTTCCATCCTGAAAACCTGGAGTGTTCTGGTGCGAGTGGTGACCAGAAACCAGTTTTTGCTCTGGAAGATCAGACGGTGTGGTGCTACGGTTTCATGAGTGCGTCCGTTAACCTGCAGCGTGACGGTGTGGTGATCGCGAATGGCTTCTGCCAGCAGTAAAAATGACGCTGACTGTGTGACTGCCGACGGTAAGCCGCCATGCCCGATAAGACAGGGCGATATCCCCGACGTGCTGGTGAGCAGCCGAATGAGCTTTCTGTTCTGGATGGGGATGATCCCTGAAATTCCCGTATTGTGGATAAAGGAGGATGTATCCGGCGAATGGGGCCGGAGAGGGCGTCGGGCAAGGCGGTAGGCTCCGCCGGAATGCTCAATACCCAGATGGAGCAGGCGCTGCTGGAAATCCCGTTGCAGCGTGCGTTCTGAGACAGCAAATTCATCAGCCAGTGTTTTCAGTACCAGGGCATGGCCCGCCAGTAGCCGACTGATGATGACAGACAGCCTGACGGCCAGGCGGTCATAACGATCGTGTTGTTCTTTCATTCTGAAATCAGCCTCCGGCTCTCCGTATGCTCCTGTTGATGGTGGAAAATTATGCCGTACCGGTTCGCCACGTTATGTCGTCCCTTTATGGTGGATGACGTAAAAATTATGACAACAACCATTTTTAGTTAAGTGGCTGTAAGTAAAAGGGTATAAGAGTATTAAGGGAAGGTGAGTGAAGTTTTTTACGACACATCCTGTCATTGGTGCGAAGGGCTGAAGGGATAAAAAACCGTATCACAGAGACGCCGTGGCATTCACGTTATCGTCGACGGTGTCTTCCGGGATACGGTTGTACCCCATACCGTTTACTGGAGCCGCTGAGTGTTACGCCATATTGAAGGTCTGCTCACACTGTGTGCAGCAGTATTCATCAAATACCGTCCCGTCCAGCCTCTCACCGGCTACTGCTCCCGCTACTGCGCCAGCACAGGCGCCGGACAGAAACCCAATGAGCCCTCCGGCTATCGTACCGACAACCGGAATGACTGAACCTATCAGCGCACCGGCGGATGCACCTTCAAGCCCGGCAAGGCCTCCGGCCGTTGCACCAATCACCCCACCCGTTTTTTTACCCACATGACGCAGCTGTATGTGTTGCGAACCGCAATTCGGACAATTCATTTTGTTCTCCCTTGTTACTGGCAATAAAAGCCGCCTGAATAAACAGGCGGGCCGTGGATAAAAACGGCTCTGATACCGGAACAGGGAATGTGGTGATGGCAGCGCCGGAACGGGGGAAGCATGCACGCAGGTATTTTGCAGGGCTGTTCAGCGGGGAACAAGAGTAGCGGCAGGGCATCAGAACCCCGTTTTTTCTTATCAGACACATTAACCTCCGTGAGTGAAATAACAAAACGGCAACATTTCTGCTGCCGTTCTCACATTGGTAATATAGGTCTGAGATTTTTTTGAATGTCATTTCAGGTCTGTATTGCTGTCTCCACTCACTTTATTTTCAGCGTAAAGTCCTCACTCACCACCACAGGTTTTTCGGTAATGGTCATTAATCAGCGTTTCCAGCATATCGCTGATGCGAACCCCGCTGCGTTCAGCCATAAAGTCCAGTCGTGTTTTGGTGTCGTTCTTCAGGTAGGTATTCAGTGCTTTTTTATCGGTACGGGACTGGCGTAATTTTTGCTGGTTCCAGGCTTTATTCAGGTTCAGAAGGAATAAACGCTTTGTGTCCGGTGCGTCACCCCATAAATCCAGCGCGGCACGTAGTGCCAAATTGCGCTCGGAATGACTCAGTGGCGTGAACCAGGTCGTTAATCCGGGCGTGGATAAACTCATATAGAGTCCGCCGATATTACCGGCTTTCTCCTGCTGAACTTTTTGCAGGTTGTTCCAGGCCCATAATACCGCGTCTTCTTCATCCGGCAGCCATTTTAACGGCAGCGGTTTACTGTAAATGATTTTCCACCGGTCTTTCAGTTTTTCGAATACCTGTTTCTTAAGGTGATTCACAGGGGGTGTGGAAATGTAAATGTTGTCAAAGAAGGTGATGAGAATATGCATTCTCTCCTGATGACTTGCCGGAGATAAACTCAGATTTATTCGCTGATACCAGTTTTTCCCGAATTCAGCATTTGCTGGCGGGCCAATGCCAAACTCATAATCCCCGGCCTTACAGAGATACCCCCATAGCCAGAACGTGGCCCGCTCATTCTGACGAAGCCAGTCAAAACTATCCAGTGGAAGCACATTTTCATCACGGGCTGTTTCCATTTCAGACAGCAGTCCTGCCTGCTGGTTTTTATCCGGGATGGCCTGATTAATTAGCTGGTTTAAAGCCTGTCGACAGCTTTCTGCATCCTGCCTGGGAATATTGCTGGTGTTAATTTTGTTGCTGGCATTCAACCATCCGGCATAAAACACGCAAACTCTCAGGTCCCGACTCGTTATGAGTCCTCGCCTGCCATTATCATAATTTACAGCCATTATCAACACCTCATAAATTAAATTACACAGTAGTGGTGGTTGTAGTGATTGTCGTGGTTATACAGTAGCATGATGATGGTTTTCACGTCACTTAAAAACACATCTGGTAGTCATCGTGAAGTAAGGTTGTGGTTATGTTGTGGTTTTGACTGGGTTTTATCATGGTTTTACAGTCGTTATTTTTAGTGTTTTATCCCTTTTATTCGCCTTGTTGCCCTGTTCTATGTCTGTATTTCAGCCTCTCTATACACTCAGTGTACTCTCTCGTTAGAGCGCCTGAACGTTCTCTGTTTTGCCCCGTCATGGCGCCTGGTTCGCTTCTTGATGCATTTCTGGCATCAGACAGGATCAATCATTCATATTTTCATTCGTTGCTCAGAATCAGTATTAAGGCCTTCTATGGGGAGTGATGATTCAGGGGTTAATCTGGCTGGGGGTTATTTGAGATGATGAGGTGTCTTTTCTTCTGGTTGTTGAAAAGATAATTCCAGAGTGAGTGTTTATGGTTCTTATTGCATGTAACGACTGTCTGGTGCTGCTTTGGTTGGTGTTACTATCAGGCTGAATGTGTTGGATTGGTAATAATATAATAAAGAAGGGGAGTGATTACTGAAAGTATAATGAGTGGTGATCGCTAAAGAGTGGGTTGTGATCAGTAAGACTACTGTTTACTACAGCAGTGGTTACTGCTGGTAAGAGAGTCATGACTACAGAAATGAATAAGATGAATAACTTATGGTGGCTTGATTACTGCCCTGGTGGACAGTTATTAGAAACAGGGTGACTATTGGGTAGGGGTATTGGTGGGTTAAGATTACAGACCATTAAGTCATGGCTGGTATCCATTGCTTATCTGTTACCAGAGTCATCAGTAACCGTTACACGACTGACAAGACTACTGGGAATGTAATAAGTATCAGGCTGAGAATAAGCTAACGTTGAGTGGAGTGGTAAGCACGATCGCAATGTGTTGTGAATACACTGGCATTATCCTGTCTCAATAGGTTTTGTTATTGTGATAGCTAACCATTGCAGGTAATTCGTTACCCAATAACGACTGAATGGCCTGAAGCCATTCGCGCGTGTATTTACCTGGGCTTTATTCACATCAATGAGAACGTGAGCTAAAGAGTATGGAGAGTGATTGCGAGATAATGGTAAGCGACGTGGCGGGTGATCGGGGGAATAGCCCAGGGATATACTTTCAGCAGGAATGCAGTACGTGAAATTGAACGTGTTTATCCAGAGTCAGTATGTGAAGAATGATTGGCGCATTAAGCAGATGTTATTTTAACAGGGGTGAACGTTGTAATATTGTATTTCGCTGAATATCCCTGTAAGCCCGTATAAGTGTGTTTGAGTTAATATTGATGGAAAGCTGTGGATAAATCGATTGTATCGCTCCTGAAGCGTTACAGCGCGTTTGAGAAGGGGGTAAGCTGCCCGTTGGCTGACCAGAAAGTTAATACCCGTTTCTGTATTGTTATCGGTTCACCGGGTAATGTATCGGGCGTTTAACCCAACGGAGGCAGGTGTTACCCATGAAAGCAGACGTACAGTATGAGTTTCATCATTTTGGTATCCCGTTGCAGGATGGTAATACTGCAGGCAAGTTCAGTGCCCGCGCGGGGACGTATACCACCGATAATCCAGGCAAGTTTCGGGTGCAGTGGCATCGTTTCACTGATGACTCGCCGCTCCATCCGTTGCTGAAAACCGTTCCACACGTGGCGTTTAAGGTCAGTAGTCTGGCTGAGGCGATTGCGGGCGAGACGGTTATCCTGGGGCCTTATGAACCCATCGATGATTACCGGGTGGCCGTTATTGATGACTGCGGTGTACCGATTGAACTGATTGAGACAACGCTCAGCGATGAAGAACTGTGGGCACGTGCAGCATCCGGTCAGGGGAGTCTGTATCGCAAGTAAGATGCTCTGGGGGGCATCAACGCTCGCTGCCATCAGGCGTTCGTTCAGACTGTTATTATGCAGAACACTTTGCACGGGTGCAGGGGCATCTCTGGTGATGAGCCCAATAGGATCAGTACCCACGATGAAAAATGGGTAAGGATGACAGCTTGCTTTACCATATAGCGCTGTAGCCCTGTTCTTTCAGTCGATGACGGGTTCGTTTCACGTAGGCCGCGTCAATGAGCGCATCCGGTGGCAGATCGCGTGTGATATTACAAATCGTCGCCAGCGCAGCATCTGAAAGTTTAAACGTCCGTGGTAAGGCGTAGTAATCCCCTGTTTTTTGCTCGTTAATATTATCAAATAACTTCCTGAAGAAATCCGTCCCTGAAGGCCTGTGGGCGTTGATAATCGCCTCTGTCGCTTCATCTGCAAAGGTAATCTCCACCTCTTCCATACCCAGCGAGCGAATGATCCCGGCAATGTCAGGCCAGTATTTGAGATCGAAACTATTGAGCCGCTGCAATTCTGGCTTCAGATACGACAGGTAATGACCGTTCCCCTCTCCAGCATCGTCGATAAATTCAGTGAGTTTTAGCATGCGTTCACATGCAAAGTGGCCGTTCTCGCATAGCGCTGCGCGTCGTTCCAGCATTTCAGCCAGTTGTATGCTCATGGCGCTGATAGTGTCATTCAGAGCCGTAAGCTCCTGATGATCGGCCCGCAGTTGTGCAAAGCGCTTATCGGTGCCAAAGCTACCGGCATGAATAATCTGCTCAATCAGTATCCAGAACTGTTGCCTGGAGAGGTTACTGGACGCTATCTCCCTGTACACCAATGCCATCTCATCATGACGTTCAATAAGCCGATTAAAAACAGGCCAGGTTGAAGGCCAGGATGGCGGAACGGTCTTTTGCCAGTTGTGAAGTTTCTCTTCCAGCAGTGCCAGCGCAATAGCGGCGGCTTTATCAACGTCAATAATCATCGGTATTTCCTCTGGTTTTCATCTGCTGATTGCCATTATTCACGAATGTCCCTTATGTGTCGGTAACGGGAGGGGCGTTTTTATACAGCTTTCGGGGTACTTCGTTGTTTCTGACGTATCCCCGTGATTTCAGCAACGGCGGCATCTGCTGCTTTGCCTGATGCATTGGCAAACGAAATATTTCACCGACGCCCCGGAGAACGCCAGTGGCGTTGTTACTGTACTGACGGCTGAAAGTACTTTTTTACAGCACCGGTAATGGTTATGAACCATAACCCACCGGAGTCCATTTCAATGAGTTACACCTACCATCCTTACTGGCAGCAACGCATCGCCGATACCTTCAATTGCGCACTTAGCGCTTACACCCGCGTATTGGCGCTGCGCGTTGACCTCAGGCTGCCGGATACGCCTGCAGCCACCGATGCCGCTGTTATCTCCCGCTTTATCGACGCCCTGAAAGCCCGCATTAACGCGTACTTCCTGCGCCATCAGCGTGAAGGTAAACGGATCTGGCCGACCACGCTGCGCTTTGTCTGGGCGCGGGAGTTCGGCGAAATCAAAGGGAAGAAGCACTACCACGCGGTGCTGTTGCTGAACCGAGATACGTGGTGCGGGCCGGGGGATTACCAGGACCCGGAAACGCTCGCCGGCATGATTAAACAGGCGTGGTGCAGCGCCCTGAAGGTGGATGCGCAGGCTCATGCCGTTCTGGCCCGCTTCCCGAAGCACCCGGTGTCCTGGCTGACGCGCGGTGATGATGCTCAGTTGCAACAGGCACTGGCGCAGGCCGCTTACCTTGCCAAACGCGAAACCAAAGAGACCGGTGACGGTGAGCGTAACTTCGGCTGCAGCCGGGGCTGAGCGTACCTGCACGCTGAAATTCAGCCGGCCTGATGATACGTGGCCGGTAATTTTTAACAGGAAATCCCTATCCTCTGAGGAGAACCGGCATGTCCATGATTCAGTGACACCGGACGTCTCCCGACAACCATTCCTCAGAGGGAGATAAATATCATGACCACACCGAATACGAATAACGCCAGCACCGCAACCCCCACGCTGCTTTGCGCAGAAGACCCGCTCATCGATATGACCTTTATCACCACCTGCACCGGCATGACGGACAAGTGGTTCTATAAACTGATTGGCGAAGGCAAATTCCCTAAACCGATTAAACTGGGGCGCAGCTCCCGTTGGTTCAAAAGCGAAGTGGACATCTGGGTGCAGCAACGTATTGCAGATTCCCGTGGCGTCTGAGCAGAGGGGATATCTGAATGGAGAAACGACGCTGTACTCAACCACAGAACATCCCTGAACGCTGGACGTGTCCCCGTTGCCAGCGCCAGTACTGTGGCGCCAGACCTTGCCCCGCTTGTTTTCGTCCCTCCGGCACCCCAGCGCAACCGTAACTGACCCGTTAACGCCTGACTGACCCGCCATTCGCACCCTGCCACGCTGCCCGTACCGGGACAGCTGACGCCTGCGCGTTGTCTGGCGGTAAGGAACAACATGATGTATGCAAAATCCTTTATGGCCCTCGACGGCAAGGGTCGTCTTACTGGGGCCAGAACCGCGCAGACCGCGCCGTATGACCGCTATACCTGCCATCTGTGCGGCAGTGCACTGCAGTACCATCCTGAATACCAGACCCAACGTCCATGGTTTGAACACCGGCACCACGCGCTGACGGAGAACGGCCAGCAGCACTGCCCGTATGTAAACCCCGGGGTGAGGGAGACCCGCCATATCCGGCAACTGCAATGGTATGTACCGGAAGCCCGTCCCCTGGTTTTCTACGCCGACTGGCACTGTCACGGTTGCAGCAGTGATTACCACGGCGAGCGTTACTGCATGACCTGCCGGACGGGGGAGCACAGCTGTGCGCTCAATGATGCTGATAGCCGGATAGCGGAGGTGACGGCATGCGCATGCTGAAGTGTTACCTGGCAAATGACCGCGAAGGGCATTTTGTGACAGCCGGGGAGGCCATGAGTGCACCAGGACAGATATGGAGCTGTGCGTCCTGTGGCTGCCGGCTGATACTGCATGCCGGTATGCATGAAGACCCGTGGTTTGAACATGACCAGCAGACCGTCGCCCGGCATGTGCTGATGGCCTGCGCCCATCTTGACCCGGAAGTGAAAGCCGAAGCCCGGCGCCGAAAGCTGCGCAGTATCATCAACGGGCTGGAAACGACGGTGATGGTGCTCTCCTGGTACTGCGTGTGGTGCGGCAACCATTATCAGGGCGTGAAGCATTGTCCCCGGTGCCTGACCGGTATCTACAGCATCGAAGAAGCCAACTGGCAGATGAATTACTGCTGCAACACTTTGCCCGGGTAAGTCCGGCGAGGGAATTCGCACCAGGCATACAGCACAACCGGCGTCCTGCCGGATTTAACCCTGAGAGATAATTTCCCATGAATGACCATTGCACCGGCGCTGTTGCCGGTAACGCTGTGGATGCCGCAAATATACGCGCTTTCCTGCAGCAGGCCGTTGACCATTACCCACGGCTGGCGGCGTTCTGCTTTACACTGGTGCTACCGTACCGCGAGAGCATGGCCGATCACCAATCATTGATTTTTCGTTTTCACACTGAAGTCTGGCAGCGGATTGGCGAATATTCATGGGAACGCCAGCAAGCTCGTCAGAATTCACCGCCTACGGTGTTACGCTGGATATGGGCCTCAACCAGTGCGGCAGAGTGCAGGATGGTGCTGTTGCTCAATCTCGATACGCTGGGGGCTGGTTGTCACGCAGGGTTTGCTGAAAACGCTCAGCAGACGATAAGCGAGATACTCAGAGGGGCATGGCTGACGGTAACCGGCGTGGAACACAACAGCGTCACGAACATCACGCCGATTATCATCAACCGATCAGGCCGGGGAACCTTTACGACGCCCTTTAACCAGCTTACCGCACAGGTTAAGGCCATGGCAGCGCCATTAGCAACGGCCAGAACGGGTGTAACGTGCCATTAGCGGCTACCAACTTCGCAGCAAACCCGGTGATATCCCCTGGATCATGAACGACCAGGGACTGTGACGAGTCTGACTGACCGTTCTTGAACCGCCATCTTCTGGTACCGCAGCAAACTGCACAGGTTTATCAGGCTATCGCTGATTTCATTGCCACATCTGCCCATTAGGTCTTAAGGGCAGTTTCCGCAACTGCCCCTGTTATTTAGTTAACGAAATATTACCTGCTCATGGCGTGCCCTGTTGTGTAAGCGTTAAGTGAGCGCCGTATTGACAGCTATTTATTGGTGAGATCAACATTCCAAGGCAGAAGCTCAGCCACTTTATTGGAAGGCCACTCCGGTAGTACGCTCAGGATATATCTGAGGTAGGCTTCCGGATCTATGCCATTCAGCCTGCACGTTCCGATCAGACCATACAGTAGGGCTCCACGCTCGCCACCATGATCGCTGCCGAAGAAGATGTAGATGGTATGACCTTTATATACTCACTAGAGCATCGGTGAGATATTCAAGAGGAGGTCATCATGCATTCGGAAAATATTGCGGCCTATATCGGGCTGGATGTGCACAAAGAAACGTTGGCAGTTGCTATCGCAGCACCTGAACGGCTTGGCGAAGTTCGCTATTATGGTACGATTAACAACGAACCGCAGGCAGTACGTCGATTATTCCAGAAATTGCAGGGACTCTACGAAAACATTCTTTCCTGCTATGAGGCTGGCCCCTGTGGTTTTGGGCTCTATCATCAACTTACAGCGATGAATATAGCATGCCAGGTTATTGCCCCTTCCCGGATACCTAAATCACCAACAGACAGGATTAAAAATGATCACCGGGATGCGATCTCTCTCGCTAGGTTACTGCGAGCTGGTGAACTTACCCCTGTCTGGATCCCTGACCTGACTCATGAAGCTATGCGTGATTTAATCAGAGCCCGGGCTGCAACAAAACGTGATAGCAGAGTTGCCCGACAGCGAATTCTGAGCATGCTATTGCGAACAGATAAACGTTATTCAGGAAAACACTGGACCGGCAAACATCGTACTTGGTTAGCCAATCAATCATTTATCCAGCGATCTCAACAAATTGCATTTCAACATTATTGCCAGAGTCTGGAGCAGATTGAAGATCGCATACTACAACTCGATCAGGAAATATCTCGCCTGTTACCTGAGTGGTCTTTATGCAATCTGGTTTGCCAGTTGCAGGCTCTTAAAGGCGTTGGCCAGCTAACAGCAATAACCCTGGTTGCTGAACTGGGTGACTTTTCACGATTCTCCAACCCCAAACAGGTTATGGCGTTTCTGGGGCTGGTTCCGGGGGAACACTCTAGTGGAAATAACATTCGTCCAAGGGGAATAACAAAAGTTGGAAACTGTGAACTCAGACGCCTCCTTTACGAAGCCGCCTGGTCTTATCGTACACCGGCAAAAGTTGGTGCATGGCTAATATATTATCGGCCTGATTCTGTTACACAATATTCAAAAGATATTGCATGGAAAGCACAACAACGATTGTGTTTCCGTTACCGAAGTCTGACAGCAAAAGGGAAAAAATCACAAGTTGCCATTACTGCGGTGGCACGTGAGTTGACTGGATTTATGTGGGATATTGCATTTTCCGCCCAATTATCATTCAGTCAACAGACGCAAAATTAAACCCTGAAGCAGCCAGACACGGAATGAGTGACCCTCGTAAAAAAATTCAGGGAGGCCGAAATTCGCCAATACCTGCATGTAGAAAGAGGCCAGCTCGCTGCGTAAATCGTCGTGGGGTTAAAATCCCCGAATAAGAGTTTGTAAAACCCAAGATACAGTCTGGCTGTTTCAGGTTCTTTAATCCGCAATATAACGCAGGTCTGAAAGCTGCGTCGGAGCTTTTTTTTGGCCAAATATTTGACAAAGGTCATAAGAGTTTTTCTTGCCAAGACAGACTGCCCGTAGCGCGCGCTCAGCAGCGTTATTATC
>NZ_JBDKEE010000043.1:0-18358 GCF_051130085.1 Enterobacter sp. PTB | reverse complement strand
CAGGCATCAATTAAAAGAACCCCGTACCGTATGGTGCGGGGTTTTTTGCTTTGGGGCGCGAAATACACATCTGAATACCCCAAAGAGTGCCGCCAGACAAGGCGAAGCCACGATACGGTAACCCCAAACCCCATCATCTCCCTTCAGGATCCCCCAAACACTTCAGATCAGTACGGAATTTAGCGTGCACAGGACCACTTTAAGCGCCATGAAATACTGCAAGAACAGGTTTACGAGGATGTGACCAGAGAGTGGTTACAGGAGAGTTTATCAGACGCAGAAAAGCAAAAACCCAGCCATAGGCTGGGTTCTTTAAATAGTGGTGCCCGGACTCGGAATAGATTTTGTCTTGCAATTGCATTGATAAATATGGTTTTTATCTTGTTCCATAAACTTTGAAGCCCCCATTAAGGCCCCCTTCTGCAAAGCGCCAAAATTTGATGGTTGAACGGGAACTTTTACATCCATCTGAATTCTATTTGATGGCAAGGTGTAGTGTTCTGCTACGGAATCGCAGTGAGCACCATCAGTATTTGAAAATGATACCATAATCAGCCTCCTCAGTGTTTAGTTGGCAATGCCCCCGGATAGTGCCGGGCAATGATGTCATTCAGTTTATCGACCAGTTCAGGTCTCCTGAACGTGATATGCGCTGTACCCTTCTGAAAGTATTTGATGGCAAACATCTCGTCCTCGTAACGGTTGCTGTGCCGGTTAGCATGGATATGGTCGCCCAACCGGCGGGTAACGTCAGCGCGGTTATCGGGGACAGGTTTACCATCCAGGAGCATCAGCATGCGCTCAAGGTCTGCCAGCCGATCACGTTGCCAGCCCCAGTTAAGCCCGAATCCCCACTGGTCACATTTGACCAGCCCCGTCACGATGACCTTCTTCCCAAATTTACATGGGCTATTGGTCTTAAAGTCCCAGCTTAACCCCCTGAAGACGTTAATGACGCCGCGCTCAAATACCTCACCTTTATTCAGATGCAACTGCTCGAACGTGCACAGGATGTTGGCTTCACTGACGGCAGGTATATCGTCCTTTTCCAGACTGTTGTACCATTGCTCACGGGCCTGGGCGTCCATGAGCGATAGCATCCCGGATTTCTTCATTAAATCCCGCCATATACCGCGATCGAGATTGCGGGTTATGGCTTTCATTGCCGCTTCTCTTTTTTCCATCAACCAGCAGCCGCAGCGGAAATCCTGTTTCATTGCCCAGTCCAGGGCGGTTTTTCCGCCGATGCTGCGGGTCAGTGCAGAGATATCGTCGAGTTGCTGTATCAGCGTTTCAATTTGCGCCAGAGCCGCGTTGCGTCCGGTGACGATGCGCTCAATGCTAGTGGAACAAATTACATCGGTGTGATCGGTTAATACTTTGGGGTCAGTGAGGGTAAGGTCTGACATTTTGATTTCCTTTATATAAAGCAAAGCGCCAGCCGGTAAGGGCTGGCGCTTATAGGTGTGTGGTGAGTATGGTTCGGTGGCTGACTGGTTCTGGTCTGTTGCAGAAGCTAAAGATGGCGGAGATTACGAACATCGTTTCGCGCCTGCTCAATCCAGGGCAACAGCACTGCTGAATCCGTATTGCCCTCGTCGTTATCTAAGGTAATCCCGCTGCCACATTCAATGTTGTCCTGAAGCCAGTCAATCAGAATAGTGAGAGCGGCTTCAGTGGTTAATTCTGATATGTATTCTCCTGGTGGTGATTGATGCCAGGTTACCAGTCGAAGGTCTCAAAACCTGGCAACAATTCACCAAAGGCATCGAGGTGAATGATCCCCAACTGGTAGCGACGCATAAGGATGACAATCAACCGGCGACCCGCTTTCGACAGTCCACGCCGTTTCAGTTGCAGTATCGGAAAAGCCCACGCATCCAGGCGAATGAGATAGCCCGATCCCGTGTAGCCGACCCATTCAAAGTCAAGTACCTGTCGTGATAACTGATGCAGCAGATCGTTATCCTCGCGGGTGATATGTGCGGTACTGCATAGAATGCCGTTGTAGCGGGCGCTGACGGGAAGCGGATCTTCCACAACCAGCTTTCCGGGAGTATCAGCAATACGAAGTGAATACCCGTTATCGCAGACCACATTGATCAGGTCGTCCAGCCTAATCCCGTCAATATCCACGGCGATCCGGCCCGGATTCAGGGCCAGAATGTTAATGGTATCCGCTTCCACGGTGAGGCGAGTTTCATGGCTGCACCTCGCGGTATTTGCCGGTGGTGATGTCAGTAACGGCCCTGTAGCCATGACGGACCATCAGCCCGGCCGCCTTCCGGGCCCGCAGGATATCGATGTTGCCGATAAGCGGTGACTGTTTTCTGCGCTGAAGCCGCGTCTGTCAGTACGGATCAGGTCGTACTTTTCTACGATAAAGCTCACCGCGTCGCACAGTGGGATACCGGCGTCGATATGCTCCTGAATCACGCCATCGTTGCCGAAAGGCGTATCGTTGAGCGTCAGACCATAGTGACGATCCAGCAGGTGGCTCAGAAGCCGCTGCCAGACATCCTCCGGTGGCAGGCGTGGCGAGGCCTCCCGCGTTTGGGATAGTGGCTGGGTTTGCATTGGTTTTACTCCGGTTAATAAATAATTGCCAGACGTCACGACAACGGATACTGGCGCGGCGGATCGCCTGTACCAGACGAAGGTGTGATGGCGGGGCGTTAGCTTCTGGCTAACGACCGGGCGTTGATAATGAGGGTGGTGCGACTGTCTGCCAGACCCACTGCGTTTTGGGTGCTCCGGATATCTGCTGGCGTGAGCCGCGACGAGACGGACAGGAATGATTTTCCCCGATTATCAGTACGTTCCAGATTGTTGTCTTCAGCCATCTCATTCAGGGCATCGAGCAGGGGATCACCAGCGTCAATGCATTCCTGAATGGCATCGTCATCGCCAAATGGCGTATCGTTGAGCGTAAGGCCATAGTGATGGTTCAGCAGGTATGTCAGGAGGCGCTGCCACACGGCAACGGGTGATACATGCGTTAACCGCTCAATCTCAGCGGCCCGTTTTGCGGATACAGGATAAATTTTCATCTCTGGAACCCTTTGTTGATAGGTTAAAATGAGGGGAAGCAGTGTGAAGGTTTACGCGGTTGCTGCAGGTGTGGGGTAAATCGCCATGTACACGTAACCATGTGAGCCGAGGGAGTCGGCCTCACAGGTCAGCCCTTTTACGTAAAGCGTGACACAGTGCTGATGGCGGGGATTGAGCTCACCGGAAACGAGCATCAGCTCCAGTTGTTTGAGCAACACCGGAAACGCCTGATCGAGATGGCGTAAATCCGCGTCGCTTAACTGTCCGGTGATACTGGCTCGGTCGGCCAGGTAGTGCAGCCTGTTGCCCTCCTGCACCAGGCGTGCGCCAAAACACGGGGTAATATCGCGTTTAAGTCCCCACCATGGTTCAGCGATATCGTGGCTGGATGGTCGTGTTTTATTCGACAATTTAGCTCTCCTTAAATTAACGTTAATTGAGCGTGACGCTGCGCAGGATGACATACGGGCCGTTGCGGTCCTGACGGCGTTCAGCGAAGACCGCGAGCACACCGCTGATATCCTGCACCTCCCGCCCGGCGTAGTGGCAGACGCTGCCAGACCATGTGTATTTACCCGTGCAGAAGCGAAACAAGCGGGACTGCGGATACTTGCGGTATATCGCCATTGCCTGACGCTTACTGATAATCTTCATTGCTAATTTCTCCTTAAAGCCAGCCTCTCTCAGAAAACGAGACGACTTCCATACCACCCACCACCAGGTGATCAAGCAGTCGGATATCCACCAGATCCAGCGCCTGCTGCATACGCGTGGTGACCTGACGATCTGCATTGCTGGGCTCAGCGTGCCCTGATGGATGGCAGTGGGCGACAATAATCGCCGCCGCGTTGTGCTTCAGACCGGCCTTAACCACTTCGCGGGGATGAACCTGCGTATGGCTGATGGTGCCGGTGAAGAGCGTTTCGTGAGCAATGAGGCGATGCTGGTTATCGAGGAAGATCGCGGTAAACTCTTCGCGCTCCAGTGAGGCAAGCTGCAGACGCAGCCAGTCGCGGACGGCATGACTTGAGGTAAATGATGCGCCGGGTTCGCGTAGCTGGCGCTCCAGCAGGGTCAGGGCTTCCCTGATGGTTTGCTGGTCGGCAGGGGCTAATTCACGGGCAAACAACGGTAACTGTTGTTCCATCGTCGCATCCCTCAGTCGATGATATGCATAATGGCACTGCATTCCGCGTGACTGAGCGCGTAGTCCCGCAGGTGGTAATAGTGCTCCGTCATGGCGTCACATTCGGTGCGCATGGCGTGGTGGCTGTACGCAATCAGACAGACGGCAATCCCGGCAGCCTCACTGCTGAGCTCTTCGCCGTTACCGTTCATGTTGCTGAACAGCGACCATTTTCCACCGGTATCCGCATTCGCTTCCGGGGCCATAAAGGCGCCGCCGTTGCTCAGGGTGTAAAACTGCCAGATTCCCCCGATGTAGTCCGTGCAGAAGCGGTCCATCCACGCGAAGACAGTGGGTTCAAGGATTATCCACTGCGGTATGCTGCCGAAGTGCTGCGGCCAGAAGCCCACACGCTGTTCGTCCGGTACAGGTGTGGCGGTCAGTGAGGGGGCCTCATAGGCAGATTGCGGACGTAACAGGTTGATGATGTCGGTCATGCCAGTTGTTCCTTTTCGTAACGGTCATAAGCGCACTCCCGCCGGGCGGGAGCGTGTAAGTCGTGTGATTTTTGGGTTACCGGCGGGTGATATCTGCAGGTGGTACGTTCAGATGTAACTGTGGGCAGGATTGTGCACAGCCATCAGCATCGCACCGTGAGGGCCAGATGCCGTCAGCCACAGACAGCCGGCACAGGCTGAGCTCGCCGGGACGGTAGCAGAGATGTCTGCACCATGCGCAGAGGTCATCATCGGAGATGGAACGGCAGCCAGGCTGGTTTTCCAGGTGCACAGGCCAGACAGCCATCTGGCGGGTATTTGCCGGAACGAACGGCATCAGCTCAGTGCCTGCTGCAGTTCTTCGGCCATGACCCACAGCGCACGGTTGAGTTTGATATCGCCATCGATGCCGTTGACTGCACGGGTGTGGGTACGTTTACCCTTTGCGGTACGCCCGCTCAGCCCGCCTTTCAGCAATGACTCCTGAATGCGGTTATAAACGGCCCACAGATCGTCCTGACGATCCTCATAGCGGCGTGGTGTCAGTATCTGTGCTGCGGTCACCGGCTGATGTTCTTCACCAAAACGGTAGGTCAGTGCGGCGTTCGCCAGGGCATGTTGTGCGGGAGCTGATAGTCGAAGTGACTGCATTGCCTCGCGTTTTTCTTCCATCCGATCAAAGACGCCGGGCACCTCATATGCGTCTTCAATCACTTTCCCGGTCACATCGCCACGATGCGGTACACGAATTTCACCGAACGACTGCCCGCAGACGAGCCCGTTGGTGCAGATGGCGCGGAACAATCCTGGAAGTAGCTGATATGGGCTGGAGCCATCGTGGCTGTTTAAAATAATGATTTCAGGCACCTTCTGACCGTTTATCTGGCCCGCCCGGCGCAGGCGAAGAACGTCTGGAATCCTTCACGCTGCAGGTTCTCCAGCAGGGTGATGGTGGGAATAAAAGTGTACTTTTCGCTCCTGGAGTCATGTTTGTCTTCACTGAAGACGCTGGGTACGTAATGGGCCAGTTCGTCGCGGGTTAGCGGACGGTCGCGGCGAACCAGGTTTACCGCACCAAAGCGGGATGCTAATCGGGTCATCTTTCTTATTCCGGAATAATAAAGAAGCCCCGTCCTGTAAAGGACGAGGCTTCTTATGAGTCTGAATGGTCAGGTGCAGCTGAAAATAATGAGAGATATAGTATGGCAAATCCTTCGTAAGGGGAGGGACCATACGGGGGAGGGGTTTATATATGGCTATTAATACGCAGTATTAATACCTGATTTCTTTGATATACGATTGATACCACAATAGGGGCTGACAACTCATTGTCAGACCAGACATCAAGCTGGCATCAGTACTTCATCATCCAGTCACCTTGACTGGTAATGACGTTAATCTCTGCCACACTGCATGGGCCTTTAATGTATACGGCAATCTCTTTCCCGTAGGGCAGCGTTGAAGGTATCAGTGCTACAGGCTTACTACCTGCGTATACCGTGGGCATCTTCTGAATCGGGCAGTTACCTCGGTTAATGACAATATCCTTAATGGTGACGCTATCATTCAGCGACTGAACATGAACACGCTGCTGATGCAGATTCGGGTAATACGGATTTTTAACCTGCTCAAGGCCAATCCTGACCGGGGCCTCTGCGGCGTACAGTAGAGGTGAAATCATTAGTGCCACGGCGAGGGAACTCATTGTTGTTTTCATTATTTTTTCCTTATTTTTGTTGAAGCAATAAAGGCTCACATGCGGGTCAGACATCCTGACTTATCAAACGCAGGCAGGGTCCGGGCGGCATTGCTGAAGATGAACGTCGTGGAGGTCAGGCCGGTCGCCGTTATATGGATACGATGGGATTTTCTGGCTGCATCCCAGAAGGCTTCGAAGTTACTGCCCCCGGCATCAGACAATGTGTCGTTTATCAGAAACGTGTCGCTGTTGTCGGTCTGCGCCTGAATGCTGCGTCCATCATCTCCACCGCTGGTGAGAGTTTTGCCATCGGGTGATGTGTACTGAACGAAGACATTGTCCTCCGGCGAACAGGTCAGCAGCAGCTCAGCGCCATTTTTGTTTTGTATCCGGTATTCCGTCACGCCCTGCACACTGGTGCGGGTCCACATATTGGCGGCTGCGCTGGCCTGTGCTGAAGAAAGCAGCGCCAGTAAAAATGCGATTCTTTTCATGATTATCCTTAATTTTCCGTTTCTGTCAGTATCGTGCGGATATACTGGAAGTGCGGCAGTGAGTGAATGAAATGTGGGTCGGCGGTCAGGGCATCGATGTGTTTTCTGCGCAGAAACTGTCTCGGTGTCAGACAAACATCTGTGATGCTTTCTAAGCGCAGGACATGCATCTGCTGGCGGTATTCACCAACGAGAAACCAGCTGTTTTCGAAATAAATCAGACGGTACGGGGCATACCAGCGGTATTGTTGAGTCTCAACGGTTAAATCCAGCAGAGTGTGGTCCAGAATCGCCTGAGTGATGCGCCAGAAGCCTCCAAACGGGGTGGGTTTATGCCCTGGAGGGGAAAGCCAGACGATATACGGCGACGGGACGGTACTGTCGGTCAGTACCGCAATCAGTTTGTGATCCATTGCCGGAAACAGCTGCTCCATCCGGGTGACCCGGGCAAAATGCAGAATGTCCCGGTTAGTGCGTATACCCTCCTGCGGGTGAGCCAGTGACCAGCTTCCCTGCTGGTACGTCAGCTCCAGACAGCTCAGGCGCTCACGAAAGTCCCGACGAAGGGTACGTTCAGAGATCTGAAACTCTGCAGACAACGTCTTTACCGATAATTTTTCCCCCATCAGCAGGCGACTGATGATGATCGCCAGCCGGGATGCCATGCGATCGTGTTGTTTTTCTTCCGCAGACATAGTGAAGGATTTCCGTGTAGTTACTGTGAGTGGTGCAGATGTTGCTGACGCAGACAAGCGACCAGCAGACAAGCCGGAACGGTGACACGCCGGGCAGGGCCTGTCATATCGGCAATCAACCAGCCGGTGCTAAGTGCAATGCCGACAGGCCCCGCCAGGACAGCGATGGAGCGAGTCAGCGTCAGATAAGTCGCCATCGGCAGCGTACGGCCCAGCACCGCTTTTGCAAGCGTGCTGAGCATGACGGTTGACAGACGATAGGCCGCGAAACCGGAAGCCCGGACGGCAGTACGTACAGCCATTGAAATCAGCGGTGCTGTGGGCATGGTGAGCTCGGTGTCCATACTGTCGGCAAATTCCTGCAATTCTCCGGCTGACATTTCACAGAGGCTTTTTTCAAGCAGCTCCAGCAGCAGGGAAAGCTCAATGGCTTCGGTGGTTTCCTCCTTTCGGTTTTTCACGCCCGTATGGTCACATACATCGCATAACACTTCCCGATACAGCGCGCCTTTTCCGCCTCTGAACATACTGGCTATACTGCTGGCACCGAAGGTCTGGATTTCAGCGGCAATCTCCTGCCAGTAATTACGGTGCGCCGGGTAAAAACGTCTGTAGTTGTCGCTGCCGGACAGCGTTTCCGTCCAGCGCAGGGTCTTATCCTGTGGGGCATGGGTAATGAGGCTGACCAGTAAATCCAGGCCCTCATTCTCGCAACGTCCCAGGAACCGCAGGTCAGTATCTTCGCGATAAACGGCCATGTTCCCTCCATTCAGGTTTGTATCGTCAGGGCAAAAACGATAACAAACCCGACTGCAAGGACGTGGCCGATGTGTCGGGAAAATCAGCGTGTTATACGAGTAATGACGGACAGGTGATGTCCGAACGTTAAATACAGAAGATTATGCTGCGCAGGGTGGAATTGGTGGTGGAATAAACAGGCAGATGGCGAGTTGCCCCGTCAGGCGGGTGACGAGCCAGGCGGCACCACCGTTGATTACCCCGCCCAGTAACGGGAGCAGCAGACTTTCCCTGAGTAACACTTGACTGCTTTTCAGTAGTAATGCGTCGCGAACCACCGTCAGCAGAGCGGTCTCGGCCTGAGGCTGGCTCAGTGCGCGGGTCAGTAACCGGGTGATGATGCCACTGATGGCATCCGAGCAGGCATCCCCGGCCAGCGCGCCCCAGCAAAGCAGGCGTACCCGTGGGTCTGCAGTGTCACGGCCTCCGATGATGGCAACGGCTGCACACAGCCGCATCTGGATGAACAGCGAAGAGCAGATGTCGGCAGTGACGGTCAGCGGCAGCAGTGCGCCACCGGTAAGACCACAAGAAAAGCCGGAGCCGCAAGCTTTCAGGGACTCGTACAGCACCAGCGATTCAGCCGCATCAATACGATTCATGCCGTTCTGCAGGTAACTCTCGGCCAGCACTGCGGCAGAGTCCGTGACGGCGGTACCTTCCACCGCCAGGGCATACATCCCGTCAAAGAGATGCTGTAATATAGTAATATCCAGACGATCCTCCTTATCGACAACGCCGGATGGTTGTCGGTAAGGTGATATATATCTGTATTTTTTTTATTTCAGTATGATGAAGAAAGCGTCAGTTAAATCATGATGACAGTGCATAACTGCGGATCTTACGGGCCCTTACAGGATCAAAAGGGGCAGAAAAACGATTCGGCGAAATTGTTTTATTGTTCAATTCGGCATGGGAGATAAAATTAAGTGTGTGGACAGAATAACTTTGCCGGGCAACCTGAAATAGATATTTCTGAAATGATTTTCCTGACGCTTCTTCAAAATATTTCACAGTCACATCATCCAGCTCATTAAAATCCTCCATAACAATGTTCTCATGTTTTTCCTGCGTGTCGAGTATTGTCAGTCCTTTTCTCAGAGTGCTACGTGTCTTGTCATTATATATTTCTGTATTTTTATAATGCTCTGAAAAACCGAAGAAGATGGCAGATCCCGTCCCCTTTGTCACATCCACCCAGAGATCTAAAAAGTTGGTCACCCGCATAGCGTTAGAATGAGTATTCTCATAATACAAGTTGAGATGAATGTAGGGCATGCCTGTTGAATCCTTCATGAAGCACCAGAAATAACCTTTCTTGTCTTTGAGGCAAACGCGCTGTCGCATATTGTTCAGCAACCTGTTCATGTAATCTAGAAAGGAGTGCACAGCGTTCCTTTACTTTCAGAGTGTTTAATGCATCCGGCATCAGTGTTGTCTGCAGGATATTTAATGAAAAACGTAACGAATGAGTATCAGGGTAAAGGTTGATTAACCTGGCATGCTGACCCGTGAGTTTTTTAAGGAATTGTTCTTTTTTATATAAAATGGGGGAGGTTAATGCCTTCGCTGTATTTATCATCTTCACCCTATTGTCAAAATCCACTTCATCAGAAGAATATCCGAGGAGACAGTTTAATTCCTGAAAATAAACACGTTCGGAATATGATCGGCTGTCAAAGAAATCCATGCAATAAATGCGTTCCAGCTTTTTTATTGAACCGAGGGTCTGCTTTTTATTTACGGGCTTCATTAGCCCGGCCTTGTTCAGAAATACAAAATCGAAATCTCTTTTTAACATCGATGCGCCCATCCGCAAAAACATACAAGATAAAGAAAAATCAAGATACAAATTAGTATAAGATGTACTAATATTTAGTCAACAGTCTCTGCATAATCAGGCATGGGTAGCTGGCAGCCTGGGCGTTTAAGCACAGAGTGAGCCTTGCATGCCGGGAGGCGGTCTCGCATACATATGACGGCAGCTCATTGTTCCGAGTTGTGGTGGAGATATATCAGGTGGGTTATGCAATAAACCGCAATGAGGCCGGTTAAACATCCTGCACCGTAATTTCTGTTCCGCTTCGCATCATATACAGAGCTGCTTCACCTGCTCGCGATAACGCCCACGGCCCTCGCAACATATCAAACTCCCGGTTTCATCATTATCGCCTGCTTAATATCACGGATACCGTCAGTTGAATGGTTCTGCTCCTCAGCCTGCGTATTAAGAGGGCCGGAATGCTTTTACAGGGCTGATAATCTCCGGCCTCGTTTATCACACTGTTCCCCTTTTAATGAGTAAAATTAATTTGGGTTATTAATATAATTAATAGAATAATTTTCTTAATAAACAGACTGACTCATGGCCCCGCCAGTGGGCTTCTCAACAGGTAAATCATAAAAAATATCACTTCAGTAGAGCCATTCTTGTCCTGTAGCTTAGTAAGCTCTCCGTTTAGCGTAATTATCATCCCCCTCTGTAAAGTTATACATAACTCACCAATATTACACCTTGTGGTCTGAGATATACCTGATGAAATAAATGTCACTTGGCCAGTAATTGATGTGATGAGATATAACCACAATGATTAACCTTCCTGTCATTCCTCACTACACGATGGATTGGTATTTACTTTCGAACATTACCTACCATACCGATATGATGATTAACCGGTATTCCTGTCTGTATGCATTACGCATTGACTTATTTTACCGTAAAGACACTTGTAGATATCTCAGCAGTAATATCCAGTCTATGGAATTCGAGGTCCGCTTATTAATAGCGAAGATGGATAAGTACCCTGCCGTGGTCGGATATTTCTGCGTGATGGAGTGGACTCTGGACCATCGTTTTCATGTGCATGCTGTTTTATGGCTTGACGGGCATATCACTCAGAAGCCTTTTGTCTGGGCTGAAAAAGCGAGAGCCGCATGGCAGGAGATTACTCAGGACGAGGGGAAATTATACCGCTGCGAGAAAAAAGAGGCTTATTCAGCAGACGTAAGCATTCCGGTCCGATACAACGATGCAGCGAGCATCGTTAACATTCGCTATATCCTGAGCTATCTTGCGAAGGTAGAGCAAAAAGAGGGGCTTTGTTGGCATTACTGTAACGAGGTTCCGGCCCGACCTTCTATTGGTCGTCCCAGACGACCTGTCGCCAGTTCATGCAGGTAAGGAAGATAGTAGGGTAATGTCCCTGCTAAACCCGAAAAACACTCAGAATGCATCCCGCTGTTGTTGCGTCGTACAACGCTTGAAAGAGCTGAGTGCATTGCTGAGCTCAGTGCGTTTTGAAAACAATAGCTTCGCATAGTCAGCAGGGCTGATGTGAGCATCAACGGTGCGGGTGACGGGTTCGTCATCCTCTTTGAGCGTGACTGAATCATAGCCGTAGTAGCGCACGCCGATACGGTACGCGGAAAGCATCGCTAACTGATCTGATTCGGAGTAGCGATTAAGAAAGTCCTGCATTTCAGGGATGCCGGTGATATGCGGCAG
Source organism: Enterobacter sp. PTB (assembly GCF_051130085.1). Taxonomy (NCBI): domain Bacteria; kingdom Pseudomonadati; phylum Pseudomonadota; class Gammaproteobacteria; order Enterobacterales; family Enterobacteriaceae; genus Enterobacter; species Enterobacter sp. PTB. The sequence continues at coordinate 6,493 of NZ_JBDKEE010000043.1, read as the reverse complement.
TATATCCAGTGTTTCCTGAATTAAATCGTCAATGTGCATTGCCTGTGTCCTGGAGATAAAGGGATCACAGAGATGGAGCCATTTCTGTTAGCTTCAAGCTATTGCATAGAAAATTTACCGGAATGACGGACCTTAAATGACCAGCATCAGAATAACCCGTGGTGATGTGAGATTCCCTTCCCGATGAGAAAGCAAAACAGGTTCGGGAATTCTTTACTCGCTTTCCCAGTGCTTCAGGAGGGGTCCGCTTTACCACATACACGTTACGGAGGCATTATGCTCACCAGAACTACTGTTGCCATAAGCGAGCAGGGGCATTTCATTAGTGCAGAGAGAGCGCCCGGCGATATCCCCCCGGGCCAGTATCGCTGCCTGTATTGCCAGTGTCCCCTGCTCGTTGTGGCGTTGCGCCATACCAGAGCACGTATTTTCTTAATGACCCTTTGCATTTGGCGCCGGAGAGTCTGGATCACTGCCCCGATGCGGATATTCCAGCCAGGCGAGAAAGTCGACATAAGACGTCTGTAGTCTGGTGGCGCTGTTTGCTCTGCCATCGCCATTATTACGTTAATAAACGCCGCTCTGTTTGCCATTCGGGCGACCACAGCACACCGGCGTAGTCTGCTTTCCCCGGGAAGCATGCGGTGGACCAGACCGGTAACTTTTTACACGGTTTCCTTATCCTCTGAGGGATTCCCGGCGTGCCACTGAATTCAACCTCGTCGGGAATCTCCCACCATTAAACACTCAGAGGGAGACAGCGCATGAACACCCACACCGGAATCACACCATCCTTACTCAGCGCAGAAGATCCGCTGATTGATATGACCTTCATCACCACCTGTACTGGCATGACCGACAAGTGGTTCTACCAGCTGATTAGCAACGGTAAATTCCCGAAACCGATTAAATTAGGGCGCAGTTCCCGCTGGTTCAAAAGCGATGTGGAAGCCTGGATGCAGCTGCGCATTGCGGCTTCGCGAGGCACCTGGACATGGAGCGGGAAAGCAGCATGATGCAATGACGCCGTAACATCCCCGTTCGCTGGACATGCCTGGACTGCCGCCGGCAGTACTGTGGCGAGAAACTCTGTGCTTACTGTTCCCGCCTCCTTCGCGCGTCAGCGCACCGGTAACGCAATGACTGAAAGACTGCGAATTTTACCGACCAGACAACCCTATCAATACAACCTGTTAATACTCAACTGACCCGCCTTTCGCACTTGCCACGCTACCCGTACCGGGACGGCTGACGCCTGCGTGTCGTTCGACGGTAAGGACCTGAACGATGTACGCAAAATCATTTATCGCTCTTGACGGTAACGGTCGCCCGATCGGCGCCAGAACCGCACAGACCGCACCTTATGACCACTATACCTGCCATCTCTGCGACAGTGCCCTGCAGTATCACCCTGATTACCAGACCGAACGCCCGTGGTTTGAACACAAGTGCGACTCGCTGACGGAGAATGGGCGACAGCACTGTCCGTATGTCAAGCCGGAAGCGAAAGAGACCCGCCATATCCGACAACTGCAATGTTATGTACCGGATGCCAGTCCGCTGGTTTACCGCGCCGACTGGCACTGTTCTGGTTGCGGCATCGATTACCACGGCGAACGGTACTGCCTGACCTGCCAAACCGGCGAATACAGCCAGCAATATGCTGATGTGACGGGCAGCACACCGGAGGTGACGGTATGCGCATACTGAAATGCTATCTGGCGAATGATGCTTCTGGCCGCTTTGTGACAGCGGATGATGCCGCGAGAGCAGCGGGCGGCGTATGGACCTGTGCGTCCTGTGGCTGCGTGCTGTATCTGCTGACGGGTTCTGGTGAGAAACCCTGGTTTGAACACGACCAGCAGACGGTGGCTGAACATGTGCTGATGAACTGTGCGCATCTGGACCCGGAGGTCAAAGCCGAAGCCCGGCGCCGGAAGCTGCGCCGCATCATCAACGGGCTGGACGTGACGGTGATGTCGCTTGCCTGGTACTGCGTGTGGTGTGGCAGTCATTATCAGGGCGTGAAGTATTGCGCCCGTTGCCTGACCGGCATTTACAGCATCGAAGAGGCTAACTGGCGGATGAATTACTGCTGCAACACGCTACCGGGATAAGCCCTGCTACCCTCCTTCTGTATCAGATAGTTACCGTGTAGCCTGAATCAACAAAAGAGAACCTTCATCGTGAATTATTCTTGTTCTGAGATTGCGGGTGCTGACAGTTGCACCCCTGCCACCATTCGTATGTTTTTACAACAGGCGGTTGACCATTACCCACGGCTTGCGGCATTTAGCTTTACGCTGGTGCTGCCGTTCCACGAGAGCATGACCGATTACCGGTCATTGTTTTTGCGTTTTCATACCGAAGTCTGGCAGCGGACTGGTGCATACTCACGGGAGCGCCAGCAGGCACGCCATAATTCACCGCCAACGCTGCTACGCTGGATATGGGAGTCTGCCAGTACGCCAGCGTGCAGAATGGTGCTGCTGATGAATCTCGATACGCTGGGAAGAGCCCACGATGGAAGCACTCAGCAGGCAATAAGTGAAATACTGAGAGAGGCATGGCTGACGGTTACCGATTCTGAGCATCATGGCCTAACGAATATCACGCCGGTTATCCTTAATCGCCCGGGGCCGGGAACCTTCACAGCGACATTTAACCAGTTAAGATCGCAGGTTCAGGCGATGCTGGCACCTGTAGCGACTGCAAGGACCAGCATCACAGGCTAACGTATGCACTTCCGGGAAGACGGTGAGTTAATTGTGAATACTGGTGAAGAATATCTGATGCCTCAGAAAAGCTTCATCACTTATTCGGGGAGCTTCCCGAGGAGATTTCTGACGAGTATCGTGGCATGTTCACGGGCTTGCTGGATAAGGTCATCTTTATCGACAGTACGCCCGCAGTTAGCACATGTGGTGCCGGTAACATCGGCCACATCGCTGATTTCTGTCCCACAGTGTACGGTGAGATCGTGGTTGCAGCCTGGGCATTTAAATGGAACGTTGCTCATTATTGTTGACCTTGTGATTGAGGGGGGTAGTTGCCAGACCGTAGCAACGACAGCGTCAGTGCTGCAAGGCTCATTTGCTGCCTGTCCCGAAGCAACATTAACCCGTGAAAGTGGTCTGCTCGCAGATGAAAAAACAGGGTTGAACGAAGGGGGCTGAACCACACTGATAACGTTGCCTTATTATTTACATCTGCCTTTCCTGATTACCCGCGTTGCCAGCGTTCTTTCCTGTAGCCTGGCCGGAATACCCATCGGCGATGAATATCTGCCTGCACGACGCGCAGTTCTGGCTGTCAGGAACAACCTGTAACGATCTTTTTTTTGCACGTTATCGTCACCCGGTTTGAGGATCGCTGTCGTTCATGTTCGCGCTTATTCGCGGCGCGTTCACCATCAGGCCCACCTGGATATTCTGGAGAATGACCACTCATACCAGGCCAGAACAGGCAAGGAGCCAGGTTTAACGGTTATCACCAGGACGAGAACATCATCATGACACCACATACCCCTGAACGTCTGCCGGACGGCGGAACCCCGTTCATCCTGAACGCCTCAGCCAGGGCTAAGGCCGCCGCAGAACTGGAACAAAAAGGCAATTATGGCGAAGCTGCCCGATGGTGGCGGATGGCGGCAGAGGCCGCCCGCAATCCACGCCAGCAGCACTGGCAGGAGTCCCGGGCCAGCCTGTGCGAACGCCGTCATCAGGCCCCGCTGTCACAGCCTGAGCGCTAAACCCGTTACCGGAGCGGCATACATGCGACACCTTTTCCCGATACTCGTCACCACCCTGACCGTGCTGTTAACGCCTCTGGTCCGGGCGGACACCATGTCGATACTGCCCTGCGAAGCGTCAGATATTACGGTGCATACCGATGACCATAACGGTCAGTATGACGGAATGTCGCAGAGTGGTACGACCCTGGTGTTACGTAATACTGGCCCCGGTGCCTGCATGCTTCCTCCACGACCGGTCCTGACCTTCAGCGATGCTGCACATCACCCGATGCCCGTTGAACGACGCACCGTCCGGGGCATGAATCCCGGTCCGGTGCTGCCGCCGGTGACTGTGCCTGCCGATGGCGATCTGCAGATACAGCTGAGCCGGGTGTCCAGTGATGCATCTGAAGGTGGAAACTGTATCCGTCCAGCGTTTGTTTCGCTGGACCTGGCTGGCGGAACGCTGACGGTGCCTTTTGACCGCCAGATGTGTGCGGCAAAAGGGAGTGCCGGCTATTACTCTCAGTCGCTGACGGGGATGCCATAAGCGAGCCGGGTATGAAAATCGGTTACCTGTATCCATTGTCATTTTTGCGGTGACCGTGGTCCTGCGGTTATGGTTTTTCCCGGGCGGGTATGCGCAGTCAGGGCAGTGATTTGTAGAGGAAGATAGCGGATATCAATGTTAAGGAATATGAGGAATGGATGAAGTGGATCTGGCCAGCCAGGCCGAACAGATGAGGCTGGAGCATCTGCTTCGCAGCAGAACGCGGGCGTCGCTGCCGATGACCGGACTGTGCCACAATTGCAGTGCTCCCCTGAAGGACGTGCATTTTTGTGATGCGGACTGCCGGGATGATTATGATAAACTGCAGCAGTTTCACCTGCGTCGTTAAAATCTCAGAGCAAATGACCGTGGAATGAACAGCCATCCTCGGCATTTTTAATGCCTGTTGTGCATCAGAACTATGCCTATTTTTCATTTTCTTCATGTCCGTTGCCGTTTATACATTAGCTCCCTCCACCACCGTGGTGGTACAAGGTGATTGACGGGGACAAGAATGAAAAGTTTATCAGGTAAAACAGCACTCGTTACCGGGGCCGGTAGCGGCCTCGGCAGAGAAATCGCGTTATTGATGGCTTCTGGAGGCGCGTTGGTCGGTATTGCGGATCTCAGTCTGGCCTCAGCCGAAAAGGTGGTCCGGGAAATCCAGCTTGCTGGCGGTGAAGCGTTTGCCATTGGCATGGATGTCTCGGACGAGCAGCAGACTCAGGAGGGAATCGACGCGCTGGTGAGTCGTTATGGCAGTCTTGATATTCTGGTATCGAATGCGGGCATACAGATTGTCAGCCCCCTGGATGAATACCCGTTTGCTGACTGGCGGAAGATGATGGCTGTTCATCCTGACGGGGCATTTCTGACCACCCGGGCGGCACTGAAACATATGTATAAAAAACCGCAAGGGGGGACAGTGATTTATATTGGCTCCGTGCATTCGCATGAGGCATCCCGGCTGAAGGCGGCTTATGTGACCGCCAGACATGGGCTGATTGGGCTGGTAAACGTACACCGTGTACCGTCTGGTGATTTTCTGACACATTCGACAAAGTGGCTCCCACCAAATAGTAGTGGGAACCACTTTGTCAGATATCCAGAAAAATGTTGTCGTCGGTAGGCGAAAAGGCTGCCCCAATTACCCTCCTGAATTTAAACAACGCCTGGTGGCCTCGTCCTGCGAATCCGGCATATCCATCTCTAAATTTGCACTGGAGAATGGTATAAACACCAATCTGCTGTTTAAATGGCGCCAACACTGGCGACAGGGAAAACTCCAGTTACCAGCATCATCCAGAGTGGATGTACCCCAGCTACTTCCGATAATGCTGGATGCTGAAACCGAACCGGCAAATCAATCGTCCGCGGCACCTAATGAATCGAAAACCTTCAATCTGTCCTGCGAGATAGCCTTATGGCACGGGACTCTCCGCCTTGATGGCGCCATCAGCGAACAAGTGCTGACGAGGTTGATACAGGAGCTCAAACGATGATCTCATTGCCGACCGGCACAAAAATCTGGCTGGTCGCCGGCATCACCGACATGAGAAACGGCTTCAACGGCCTGGCAGCAAAGGTGCAGATGGCGCTGAAAGACGCTCCGATGTCCGGCCACGTCTTTATCTTCCGGGCGCTCCGCACTGTGCGAGAAAAACATGCCTGTGCAAAATGTGACATTATCGTACAGACCCCGGCACCTTTGCGCCCCATTGAACGGGGTATCGCAGGCCCAGGGTTGCTGGCGCGCGTGTTGACCTCAAAGTATGCAGATCACACCCGACTGTATCGCCAGTCGGAAATTTATGCCCGGCAAGGTGTGGATCTTTGCCGTTCGGTACTGTCTGGCTGAGTAGATGCCTGTTGTCGTCTGCTGTCACGATTGGAAGAAGCCCTTCAGCACTATAAGCTGACCGATGGCAAGCTCCATGCGGATGATAGTGTGACTCGAAGGACGGATCCGGGAAGGTTCCACCCATGCTGTGTCTGAGATGGAAGATGGCCATCCGCATTCGCCTTACAGGAGGAGGATGCAAAACACCTCAGACTGTTGTGGTAAAGAGCCACAGCAGGAAGCGCTGAGGAAAAGGCGGCGAAAAGCCGTCAGGTAGGAGCAGAGAAGATGAACGAGAGTGAACCACTGGACAAGTGTAAGCGTAAAGCCACTGCCGCCTGTGATTCTGGTCCCGGGATCGTTAGGTTAG
>NZ_JBDKEE010000042.1:0-19334 GCF_051130085.1 Enterobacter sp. PTB | reverse complement strand
GCGTCGTAAAGGTTCCCCGGCCTGATCGGTTGATGATAATCGGCGTGATGTTCGTTACGCTGTTGCGTTCCGCACCGGTCACCGTCAGCCATGCGTCCCTGAGCATTTCGCTTATTGCCTGCTGAGCGCTTTCACGGGGCCCTGTGTGGCTACCTGCCCCCAGCGTCTCGAGATTGAGCAGCAACACCATTTTGCACTGTGCCGCACTGGCTGACTCCCACAGCCAGCGTAACAGCGTCGGTGGTGAACTCTGTCGGGCCTGCTGGCGCTCCCGCGAATATTCGCCAATACGCTGCCAGACTTCGGTGTGCAAACGCAAAATCAATGATCGGTGATCGGCTATGCTCTCGCGGTACGGCAATCCCAGCGTAAAGCTGAACGCCGCCAGCCGTGGGTAATGGTCTACAGCCTGTTGTAAAAAAGCGCGTATATTCGGCGCATCCGCAACGTTACCGGCAGTTGGCACGGGTGAATAGTGATTCATAATAGTGTTCTCAATGTTGAGCCGGCGAAGGCGTAGTACAGTGATGAAGAAATTTTAAATGACCGGGTATGGCTGGTTAGAAGCGGTCCTGCATCTCAGGACAAATGCTCACTCACTCGCTTTTGGTGGACGATTTGCTTTATCCTGTTGAAGATAAAACCCTGATTAGCCGTGTGAGCGATAACAATGAATAACGTCAATAATTACCCTGTTGAGGCGTTTCCGCCTTTTTTACGCGATGCAATAACCGCGTTTCATGAAGACACACAAATCCCCATTGAGATGATCGGCAGTACGGTTCTGGCGGCTTTTGCTCTGGCCCTGCAGCCTCTGATTGACGTTGCCTCTCCTTTCGGAAATAAAAAGCCGGAACCTTGCTCACTGTATTTTCTGGTACTGGCAAAATCGGGTGAAGGAAAGAGCCCGGTGCGCGAATGCATCATGGAGCCCTTCGAGAATTTTGCAGCAGAAATGCATGCTGAATATGAAGCCCTGTTTGATGTTTATAAAAAGAACCATGCTATCTGGTCTTCAAAAGAAAAAGCGCTCAACCGTAGTTTTCAGAAAGCCGCTAAACACGGTGGAGACAGTGACATTGAGGAATTATTGCTTCGCGAACACCAGGCCGCTGAGCCAACAAAACCCAGAGCATTTGAAATGTTCTATGAAGATGCCACACCCGAAGGGATTATTCAGGGGTTAAAGGAATACCCTTATGCAGGGGTATTTGCTGATGAAGCGATTACCTTCTTTACCGGCCACCTGAAAAACAACCTGGGCCTGCTTAACAAAATCTGGAAAAATGAACCCCTTTCGCTCTCCCGGAAAAAAGACGGTAATATCCGACTCAATGCATACCTGACCTTTTTACTCATGGTGCAACCTGAGATATTTGACGAATATTTAGAGAAACATGGCAGACGCGCTGTTTCCAGTGGATTTCTGGCCCGATTTCTTTTTACGCATACGGCGAGCACTATCGGGCAACGGAAAATAAATTTACATCAGGAGAAATCGAAAAATGCTTTTGAGTCCCTTCACAGAGGTTTTAACCGCATCCTTCAGGAGCAAAAGAAGCACTTTTATGATAATACAGACGCTAAAAAAACGTTAGCACTGTCAGACAATGCGAAAAGATTATTTGAAGATAAAATAAGTCACTATCAGTCACTCATTGGTGAGAATCAGCCCCTGGAGCATATTGCGGAATTCGTATCAAAAGCAGGTAGTCATGCAATACGTATTGCTGCTTTATTTAGCTTCAGTTCAAAAGAAGGTATCCCTGAGAGTACGCTGAAGGATGCCTTTACTCTTACTGAATGGCATCTTGACCAGGCCGACAGGTATTTTTACGTTCTGAGCGAGCAGTATCAGTTACAGCAGGATGTGTATGCGTTATTTGACTGGATAAAAAACAGATTTAATGACCCTAAAGGGAAAATTGAAGTTTCCGCTAATCAATACGGTGGTATTCGGGAGGTAGAACTTGGGAAGTGGCAGCCATTTTTAAAAAATGAGATAATGACTAGCGGCCCCGCCAGGCTACGAAAGATTGATAATCTAATGCCAGTACTAAATCAGCTTATCCAGCTTGGGTTGATTGTCACCCTGTGCTATCCACCACAACGAGCACTTTATATCGCGGTAGCACAAGAAGGGCCATATAATTATATTCACCCCCTCTATCCATTTTTCCCACAATACCATATTATCGACAGAAAAAATAATACCACACCACCACTTAGTGATTATGATTTAACCAGACTGCAATGGCAATAGTTGTTGCTGATATGTTACATAATAACGTAAGGGTAGTATGCGCGGTCAGTCCGACAGACGCGGTATCACTTACCGTCAGAAGTCAGCCTCAAAAGACATCTGACTTCTCTCTTGTACATGCTAAAGATGCTAAAATTTAGTTTTTTAGCATCTTTAGCTGTATGATGTGAAAAATTACACACTAAAATCGTACATATTTCACTCAACGGTAAGCTATGAGGACTCCTGTCAGTCTTGCCTTCGGTGGCCGCTACACCATGTCTAAATGTTAAATGAATGTTACGCAAGCTAACAAAAAGAACATTATTTTGCTCAGTGCCGTTTCTCTGCGTTATTGCACATTTGATTATTTAACTCACTATCCGTTCAGGATTAACATTCTGCATCGCTTGTTATCCACTCCAACTTGCATTATTCAATGCGGTATTGGTGAGATACCTGTGTGGTACATATAAAATAACCACGCAGGCTCTCATTATAAACTATAGCCAGCAGAATAATTAACGTATGCATTTATACGGAGTTTTACTGGCGAGGATAACAGACAGGGTTATTTAAAAGTTTAAACGCCACAGGGAAGCTTACAGGAGGTTTAATGACATGATATTATTCATGCAACAGAATCCATTACGCACGGGATTCAGTAATACGTTTCTGTACCCAGGCCTCGACTTCACTTTGTAACCAGCGTGAACTACGCCCCAGCTTAATCGGTTTAGGGAACTCACCCAGTGAAATCAGTTTATAAAACCATTTATCACTCAGCCCGGTGAATTCAGTGATAAAAACCATATCGACCATTTTGTCGTTCAGCAGGCCAGCAGTATTATTCAGCATTGTCATGACGTGTCTCTCTGTCTTAAGGGAATGGAAGACAGAAGCACCGGGATGTACTGATTTATCGTTATCCAGGCACTCTGTCATAACATATCCCCTGACAGTAAAAAAATACTCATCGGGTTAATCAGTACTGACTACACCCGAAGTTACGCTGACCGTCTGAATAGTCTTTACTGTGAACTTTAGCCAGGTAGTTGATGTGATTAATCGCAGTCTGGTAATCAGAATCAAAGCTCGACTTGCGGGTATTTAACTGGTAATAGCAGTTCGTCGAAGGGAATGAGACGAGTGAATAATACTCCTCCGTGTTGTTGAAGCCATAAGGATCCAGTGTACGCCCCCAGGCTTCCATTATCATAAAGGCCAGGTTATGTTTATACTTATCGTTTTTACGGTAATAACTACCCGGGTAACCGTAGGTGTCTTTGTTAAACAATAAGACCAGGTGATAATGTTTTTTACCCGTACAACCGAATTCACGGACCCATGCGAACCTGACCCGACAATGGTGGAGTCTTTTCCCTTCCTTCTGTTTACGACGCAAGTCAGCGGATATCTGTGCTTTCAGGGATACGATGAATCGGGTAATGACCGTAGAATCGTAATCGTCATCCGGGAGTTTAAGATCGACCCTGACTACCAGGAGTCTTGGATATTCACTTAACGCTTTGTCTAAGGTGGCTCTCAGTCGTTTTACGTGTTCTTTATTCAGAAAGTAATAGCTCTCGATATTGATACTCATTGGTAGCTCCTGTGTTATATATTCAAACAATAACCTGAGCATGTAATAATTTACTATTGAAATGAAGTAATGGTGATTAACGAGAGGATATGCAGAGAGTAACGTAATACCAATGGTTTATAGAATTACCAGCATGAATAGCTAGCGGAGCATATACACCAACTGTATACCACAGGGGTGATATAGAGTGAATACATTACACTCATACCCTACCGATGGTAAACGTTATACCAAACCGACAATAACACTTATAGAATAACAATAATTTCCACTATAATCAGGAGATAATAACACTTACTGTTAAGCAGTAATAATACTTGTACTGAATGATGATAATAACCTCTGTACGAAGTCAATAATAACACTTGTACTATATAGTAATATTATCAACCCGACAGTTAAAAGAAGTAATGACACTTAAATTACAATAGAAGAAGGAAATTATTAAAACATCAAACATTTAATAAAATAGCCATTGATTATCACTCTCAAGTTAGCATTTGCTTTACGTATAATTAAATACACCGAAATAACATGAAAATAATGCGTCAACTCTACTTAACCAGCACCCCTCTGACAGAGGTTGAAAATTTACATCCAACGAAATTTAAGACCTATATTACCAATGTGATAACGTCATTCAGGACTCCGACTGAACAGCATATTGCACATTCCTGACTGACACTCTTGACGACGCCCCTCTTCCGTTGCTTTTGAATAGTATCGTACTGTCCTTCTTTTTACAGGTGATGTAATGAATGAATTAAGAATATCGCGTCTGGTTTGTCTGGTGATGGCTCTGTTCCCGGCATTATGGGGGATTTTCAGCTTTATGAATAATATTGCTGATTTTGCTGGTACCGCCCAGAATGCGGTGGAGCCGATGTTGTCAATGAAAGATACCTGGAACGTTCCAGGTCAAGCGTGGAGGGCGGTAAACTTACCTGAGGCGCCGTATATCGGTCTGGCTGTCATCACCACAATAGAGACGCTGGCCGGTGTCCTGGCTTCTGTCGGTTTGATTTTAATGCTTAAGAACTTTACTCAGTCGTATCAACAATTCTCGACCGGGAAGGCGTGGGCCATGGCGGGTGCGACATGCGCCATTCTTGTGTGGGGCGTTGGCTTTATGGTGGTGGCCGGTGACTGGTTTATGGCCTGGCAGGCAAAAGAAAATCCACTTTCCACGCAACTGGGAGCACTGCTTTATATGGTACCCAACACGCTCGCTCTGCTCGTTTTTTTGAGTCACAAAGAATGAACGTAGTGCCATGCGAGGTGGTTGCGTCGACATGACTGTAACCCTGTTTTCCTTATCAGCCAGGCTCTCTGGCTGATACAACCATGAACTTGTTGTAAACCACAGTACCGGGTCAATAATCAAAGAACATCATTGGATGAAATACGTATTTCCTTTTTCCGGTGCGGATAAAACCTGCCGTATGGCATTGACGTCGATGCGCTGTATACAGCAATGACCTCCCGCAGCTTAATGTCATGGTCAGTCACCGGTACGCGATGTCTTTTTCGCCATGTACATGGCCTTATCCGCGAAATTCAGCAGCGAATCCGCATCCTGCGCATCCAGAGGAAATATGGATATGCCAATACTGCCGGAAATACTGATAACGTGATCATCAATCAGAAACGACTGTGTAAGCGCCGCCGCCATGTTATCGATAATTGGCCTGAGGATAATTTCCCCTTTATTTAAGCCCGGCAGCAGCGCAATAAACTCATCCCCGCCCAGACGGGCAAGCGTGTCCTCTTCCCGCAGGCAGCTTTGCAGACGAAATCCGACAAGACGAAGCAGTTCATCCCCTACCGCATGCCCGTAAACATCATTCACTGGTTTAAAGCGATCAAGATCGACAAACAGAAGCGCCACCTCTTTTTCGCAGGTTATGGCCTGCGTGATTGCCAGCTCAAGACGATTCACCAGCAACCGGCGATTGGGCAATCCCGTCAGTGAATCAAAATTCGCATGCAGCCACGCCATATGTTCACGCTGCTTTCGGTCGGTAATATCGCGGATAAAGGCCGAGAAAAGCTGCCTGCCGGACTGCTGGTACGGCCATATTGACAGCTCAATCGGGAAGGGCCCTTTTTCACGGTGCAGGGCAGTGATTTCAATCGTCCGGTTCAGAATATCAGACGGCTGTGAAGCCTGATAACGCATCAGCCCCCGCTTGTGCTGTTCGCGGAACGCCTCCGGAATAATCATCTCACTCAGGTCGCTGCCAATGGCTTCGTCGGCACGCCAGCCAAACATCCTCTCAGCGGCATGGTTCCAGTTAATCACTTCCCCACTCAAATCAATGGTGATCACCGCATCCTGTGCCGTTTCGACCAGCTGGCGATGGTTCTGCTCACTTTCCTGCAGCGCCTCCTGCATGGTTTCAATCTGCGTAATGCTTTCCTGAAGCTCACGATGCACTTCGGCCAGGGACAGGGAAAAGAAGCGTATTCTTTCCTCGACCGTCATGCTCTTCATCTCTTCGTATAAATCATTAGCGGTTCGTTGAGCCATCGCGGGTCCCTGTCCATTCGCATTTTTTCTCAGTATACGCGCAAAATTGACGTTGAAAAACCAGCGTCCCCTGAGGGTGAGTGTCAGCCATATCATTCATTTTTTCACCAGCCAGTCCGGTTAATCATTAACCTTCGTCGCGCAAGCCATCATTCGCTTTTCTTCGCTGTTCTGCCGACCAAAAAATTTGCTGAACGGAACGATGTAGCACATACTTATAAAAACACTAAAATTAAACATATCTAAATGATTATTTTAGATAAATAACTATTTTTATCAAAATGATTCATAAATAAATCCTTTGATATAAGGCCATGACTACTGTAAATTTACTGATAAAATCATGTTATTGACCTTTCAGGATGACAGAAATGGAGTCGATTAACCTGCCAAAACTGCACGCCCGTAGTGTTCGTGAAGCTCTCTTTTATCTGCACGATCATCGTGAACACGTCGCCATCACCGGGTGCAACCTGACGGAGCTCAATGAGAAGATCCACCACTTCTTCTATGAAACCGTGCTCTATGGTGAAGGGGCTGAAGCGCTGAAGGGCGTTGATTACGAACTGCAGCCGGAGCATGTACCTTACCTTCTGATGGTCAGGCGGGATGAATAGGCCAGAGCGGCCATCGATAATAAATATTTCGCATGGATTGCTGAGGACGACCTGGCTGGTATGTTTGTCTGGTTCCATTTTCTGGAATTACTGCACAATGGTGGCCACCTGAATATTACGGGTAATGAAGATGACAAACCGGATCTGAATGACTGGACAAGAGCAGATGATTTAAATATTGTTCACCCTGACACGCCGGAGGAAAGGCTACTGGCTATCCAGAATATTTTTGATACTTCACCTTCACCCTGTAAGACAAAAATCAGAATCATTTCTGAATTAAACCTGGAGTGGGCATCCGTTGCACCAAAAATCAGAAAACGCTTTCGGTTTTTATTTAAAGATAAAGTAGTTATCCAGGAAGTGATTAAAGAGGTTATGGAGTGTGCTATTGATGAGGGACTGCCGTCATTCGGCGTGAAGTGTATTAAACCTGATTCTGTACGACTGGCGCTTCCCTGTATGTACCATTTTTGTGAGCACCGCGACCGTTCAGTACTCAGGAAACTGAGCCGGATTTATTCGGTAAAGAAATATCAGGAAAAGAATAAAGAAAAACAGCTGGTCACGCTGTTGCTGGATCCAGAAGTAAAAGACATGCTGGATGAAATCGCGGAAATCAGGGGTATCAGCCTGCATAAGCTGATTACGCACTGGACCCGACGGCACTACGGTACCCTCAGAAAACCCGTACAGTAACGGATATATCCGCTTTCAAAAAAATCTCAGATATATATCACCTCAGTGAATTCCCTCCCGTTTACTTCGAGCAGGCTATCCCCACCGGATGGCCTTTTTTCATTCAGAGGCCGATATGAAACATCCCTCAGGCTATGCCCTTATCCGTCGTCATCTGCGGCGTTATCCACACGCGCTGCGCCAGCATCTGTTGCAGGAGCTCAACCGGCTCGTTACGTATGAACCTGTGATTGGCATTATGGGGAAAACTGGCGTCGGCAAATCCTCACTGTGCAATGCGCTGTTTCGTAGCGAAGTCTGCGCCGTTAATGCCGTGGAAGCCTGTACCCGCCAGCCACAGCGTGTCCGGCTGCGTTTCGGTAATCACTTCCTGACGCTGGTTGATTTACCCGGTGTGGGCGAGAGTGTTACCCGTGATGGTGAATACCGTGAACTGTATCGTGACCTCATGCCACAACTCGATTTGGTGCTGTGGGTGCTCAAGGCCGATGACCGGGCTTATGCGGTGGAAGAGCAGTTTTATCAGGACGTCTTCGCGCAGTTCAGTGGACCGCTACCGCCGGTGTTGTGGGTACTCAATCAGGTGGATAAAACCGAACCTGCCGAGCAATGGAACTGGCTATCGGCCCGGCCCTCAGCATTACAGGCAGAACGTATTGCGCAGAAGCAGCAGGCCGTGGCGCGTCAACTGGGGATTGCTGAGCAGGATATTCTTCCGGTCTCCGTCCGGGGGCGTTACCGTCTGTCACGTCTGGTGGAGGCCATGATTATCCGGCTCCCAAAGCAGGCCCGCAGTCCGCTTGTGCCGCACCTGCAGAACGGGTATCGCACTACCAGTATCATCAGCACCGCCAGCAGCAGCTTTGGTGATGCCGTGGTGGAGGTTATCGATAAGGTCATTGACCTGGCCCCGCTGCCGCAGGTGGCCCGTTCGGCGCTGCATGCCGTCACCCACACCGTCGCCCGCGCGGCACGCTCCCTGTGGGGATTTTTCTTCGGTTAGATAAACATCGTCGTTGTTGTCGATAAGCGTTTTTGCTTCATCACGATCAATTTCGTCGATCGAACAGATCGATATTCATCACTGTACCTGATAAGCCCCGCAGTTACATAATTCACGGGGAACCGTGTCATTACGTTATTTCTTCATTAAAAATCAATGCGATGAATCGCAGGTTTTACCACGTCTTAAGGAGGTAACACATCACGTCTTTCCACCCCGCCAGTTGACTATTAATGCACCGACCAGCACACATAAGGACAATCAATGAACAAACCTGTTCTGATACCGGCGCTCATGCTCGCTGCGCTGACACCCGCTGTATCTCATGCCTTTGGCAATCACGATGCCTGGACCAGCGGCTTCGCACAGGGTACGGCGGAATACACCATCCTCGGCAAGGGGCAGTCACAGCTGTATCTCGCCTGCGACAGCTCCGGCTCACAGGCCGCCACCATCATCTTCACCGACGTCAGAGGTCACCAGGTCAGTATGGACAGCGGCCAGACCCTGACCATGAAAATCGATAACGCTGAAGAAGCTGATATCAGCGAGAGCGACTCTCACGTGGGGGAAGACAACCTGATGTGGGCGTGGAACCAACTGCGCACCGGTAAACGCGTGGTCGTCTCCGGTTCAGGTGCAAAACCTGCCGTCTTCACGCTGAAAGGTGCTGCCGGAGTAATCCCAGCATTCGGCGATAACGGCTGCGTAGCAAAATTTGACGTGCAGTAATCCCTTATTCACCCCACTCATTTTTATCAACCCACGGTATAACAAGGAAAACTCCAGTGACCGATATTTCGACACTCAGCCAGCGACTGGCAACCCCAACCCTGCATTTTGTACTGCTTACTGTCGCCACCTGCGGCATCTGGCCGCTGCTCTGGCTGTACCGAAAGCAGCAGATTATCAGCGATACCACCGGTTACCCGGTAAGCAGTGATATCTTCGTTATCTGGCTGGCCGTCTGCTTCGGACTCGGGCGGCAGTTCGGCGTGATGGCCTCACCGGACCTGGCGGGGTACGACACGGGCAGCGACACGCTGCTGGCTTTAAGCGGTATTCTGTCGCTCGCCTGTGGCGTGATGTACATCGTCTGGGCCTTTAAGGCCAGAGCCGCGCTACGCCACTATGCGCTGAACACCTTCCGCTTCGACCTGAAGATGAACGCGTTCTATACCGTCGCTTTTAACATTTTCTACATCACGTACTGCATCAACGACATGCCGCAGGCGCTGGCGAAACACCGGATTATTCATGGTCAGGCTCCCGTGCCGCCAGAGTCTCCGTCCGCGCAGTAACGTCCTGCTCTCTCTTCTTTACCCGGCAGGGGCATCAGCGAATGCCCCCATCCGTCCGGCTCCCTCCGGGATTTAACTCAATGATATTACTTAAAATGGTGCTCAATGCCCTGCGCCAGGTGCTGACGTGGTGCGCCAGCAGCCGGGCACAGCAGTTTGTGGAAGACCACTTCCGTGAAGAAGGCTACGACGAAGACAGTATTTATATCGCCAGACAGACTGCAACCCTGCTCGCAGGTGCCTTAATCGCGGCCCTGATGGAGCAGATACTGCAGCTTATTGCCACACACTTAACCCACTGATGCCCTGCTCACTGAGCGGGGCATTTTGTTTTATGACGCTTATCAGGAGTTCAGGATGCTCAACACTGACGATACCAGGCTACCGGCCGGTCCGTTTACCCGCAGGCAGGCCGATGTCGTGGTAGCGGCGTATCAGAACGTCGCGATTGAAGATGACCAGGGTACGCATTTTCGGCTGGTCATTCGCGACCATGAAGGGCAGTTGATCTGGCGGGCGTGGAATTTTGAAGCCAGTGCCGGGGAATGGCTTAACCGCTATCTGGTCAGCCACGGGGTCAGAAACCGATAAAAAAGTGCCGGTATGGAGGCTACCGGCGGCTATATGACACATCAGTTTGTCCCGATCTGAGGCCGGGTGAGCCGCACTATAAAGCATCACCCTGAACCCCGCGACACAAATCAGCAATAGCGCACGAAATGAATAACAGCGCCCGGGCTCACCGCCTGTGGTGCTTTTTTATGCCGTTAAATCAACCATAAGGAATTTTAAATGCGATTAGCCAGCCGCTTCGGACGGACAAATCAGATCCGCCGCGATCGTCCGTTAACCCGTGAAGAACTGATGCAGCATGTTCCCAGCGTTTTCGGAGAAGACAAGCACGAATCCCGCTCTGAACGTTACAGCTATATACCGACCATTACCCTGCTGGAGAACCTGCAGCGCGAAGGTTTTGAACCTTTTTTTGCCTGCCAGTCGCGCGTTCGTGATCCTGAACGTCGGGAACATACCAAACACCTGCTGCGTCTGCGCCGGGCGGGCCAGATAAACGGTCAGCATGTACCGGAAATCATCATTTTGAATTCGCATGATGGAGCGTCGAGTTTTCAATTACTTCCAGGAATATTCAGAAGCGTATGTACAAATTCTCTCGTCTGCGGACAGTCGTTTGGCGAAATCAGAGTTCCGCATCGCGGCGATATTGTCGGGAAAGTGATTGAGGGGGCTTACGAAGTCCTCGGCGTTTTTGACCGGGTGGAAGAGAAGCGAGAGGCCATGCGGTCACTTCGGCTATCAGCACCGGCACAACATGCCCTGGCGAACGCCGCACTCCAGTACCGTTTTGGCGAAGAGCACCAGCCGGTAACGGCATCGCAGATACTGACGCCCCGACGCCATGAAGACCGCCAGAACGACCTGTGGACAACGTACCAGAGGCTGCAGGAGAACCTGCTGAAAGGCGGCCTGCCCGGACGTACCGCGAAGGGCAAACGCAGTCACACCCGCGCGGTTAAAGGCATCGATGGCGACGTGAAACTCAACAGGGCCCTCTGGGTGATGGCGGAAAGTCTGCTGGAGACGCTGAAGTAATGCCGCACATCCCCGAAGGCGTGATTCAGGTGGCGCCATATCCGCTTTCACTGACCCACCGGACAGGTTGCCGCTCCATCTCTGATGACGACCTGTGCGCCTGGTGTGCACATCTTCTCTACCGACCCGGTGAGCTCAGCCTGTGCAGCTTAAGTCTTCCCGAAGGCCTCTGGCCATCACGCTGTGATGAAGATGGCTATGCGCAGTCCTGCCCGTCACTCCAGCTAAACCAGCATCCCCGGCCCGATAAATAAACAAGGAAAAACGACTATGACCGACATTATCAACCTTAACGATACCCTCCCGTTACAGACACAACCTGCCGGTACCGGCTCTGCACCCGCGCTGACCGCCACCCTTGTCCCGGACGAGCAGCGCGTGGAGTTCTGGCCTGAGCACTTCGGGCGCATACCGCAGTGGATAATCCTCGAACCGACCGTCTTCGCCTGGATGGACCGCTTCTGTGCTGACTACAACGGCGGCATCTGGCAGTTTTACACGCTGAGCAACGGTGGCGCGTTTATGGCCCCGGAAGCTGACGACAATACTGATGAACAATGGTCCCTGTTCAACACCATGAACGGTAACGGCGGTGAGCTCAGCAGCGAGGCCGCCGGGATTGCCGTCTGTCTGATAGCGTACAGCCACCACGCCATGCGCACCGAATGCGACGCCATGACGGAGCACTACTACCGCCTGCGGGACTACGCGCTTAACCACGCGGAGTGTAACACCATCATGCACATCATCGACTGAGGGATGCCGCTATGGAACAACAGTTACCGCTGTTTGCCCGCGAATTAGCCCCTGCCGACCAGCAAACCATCAGGGAGGCCTTAACCCTGCTGGCGTGCCAGCTACGCGAGCCCGGCGCGGCATTTACCTCCAGCCATGCCGTCCGCGACTGGCTGCGTCTGCAGCTTGCGTCACTGGAGAGGGAAGAATTTACCGTCCTCTTTCTCGATAACCAGCATCGCCTGATAGCCCACGACACGCTCTTCACCGGCACCATCAACCATACGCAGGTCCATCCCCGCGAAGTGGTGAAGGCCGGTCTGAAGCATAACTGCGCCGCTGTCATTCTTGCCCATTGCCACCCATCCGGACTCGCCGAACCCAGCAAGGCCGACCAGCGCATTACCGAACGTCTGAAGCAGGCACTGGACCTGGTCGATATTCGCCTGCTGGATCATCTGGTCGTCGGTGGTATGGAGATCACCTCGTTTGCAGATCGTGGCTGGCTGTAGCACAACTGGAGAATAACCCGATGAAAATAATCAGCAAACGTCAGGCGATGGCGATATACCGCCAGTATCCGCAATCCCGGTTGTTTCGCTTCTGCACGGGTAAATACACATGGTCCGGCAGCATCTGCCACTACGCTGGTCGTGAGGTCCAGGATATCAGCGGTGTGCTCGCGGTCTTCGCGGAGCGCCGTCAGGACCGCAACGGCCCCTATGTCGTATTGCGCAGCGTCACGTTGAATTAACGTTAATTTAAGGAAAGCTAAATTGTCGAATAAAATACCGGCAGTAAACCACGATATCACTGAGCCCTGGTGGGGGCTTAAACGCAATATCACGCCCTGTTTTGGCGCTCGCCTGGTGCAGGAAGGCAACCGGCTGCACTATCTCGCCGATCGCGCCAGTATCACCGGGCAGTTTAGCGACGCGGATTTGCGCCATCTCGACCAGGCGTTTCCGCTGCTGCTCAAACAGCTGGAGTTGATGCTGGTTTCCGGTGAACTCAATCCCCGCCATCAGCACTGTGTCTCGCTCTGTGCAAAAGGGCTGGTATGCGAGGCGGATACCCTCGGTTCGCACGGGTACATCTATCTCGCGATTTATCCAGCGCCAGCGACAACCGCATAAACCTTCTTTCTGATTACCCTCGTTTTTACCCATCAACAAAGAGTTCCTGTGATGAAAATTTATCCTGTATCCGCAAAACGGGCCGCTGAGATTGAGCGGTTATCGCATGTGTCACCGATTGCCGTGTGGCAGCGCCTCCTGACATATCTGCTGGACCGTCACTACGGCCTGACGCTCAACGACACGCCGTTTAGCGATGACGGCGTTATCCAGGAATGCATTGACGCCGGTGATTCGCTGGTTGACGCCCTGAACGAGGTGGCTGAAGACAACGAGCTGGAGCGCATTGATGATCGGGGAAAATCGTTCCTGTCCGTCTCTCCGCTGCTCACACCCACAGATATCCTGAGCGCCCAAAACGCAGTGGGTCTGGCTGGCAGCAACGTCAATCTCATGATCAGCGGTCAATCGTCAGTCAGAAGCTGACTACCCACCATCACACCTTCGCCTCGTACAGGCAGGCGATCCGCCGCGCCAGTATCCGTTGTCGTAACGGCTGGCGTTTCTATATTAACGGAGTAAACCAATGCAAACCCAATCTGGATCCTCCACGCGGGAGGCAGCGACACACCTGTCACCAGTCGATATCTGGCAGCAATTACTGAGCCACCTGCTGGATCGTCACTATGGACTTACGCTTAACGACACGCCATTCGGCAACGATGGCGTGATTCAGGAGCATATCGACGCCGGTATCTCACTGTGCGACGCGGTGAACTTTATCGTGGAGAAATACGACCTGGTTCGTACGGACCATCGCGGTTTCAGCACCGAAACACAGTCGCCGCTTCTCACCAATATCGATATTCTCCGCGCCCGCAAAGCCACCGGGCTGATGACCCGCAACGATTACAGAACGGTGACTGACATCACCACCGGTAAATACCGCGAGGTGCAACTATGAAGCTCTCCGTCACAGTGGAAGCCGATACCATTAACGTACTGGCCCTCAATATGGGCCGGATCGCTGTAGACATTGACGGTATTGAACTGACCGACCTGATCAATGTGGTCTGTGACAACGGTTGCACGCTGCGGATCGCCGATGAACCGGGTAAGGCAATCGTTGAATCACCACTGCCGCCCTTTACGTCATTACCGGGGATCTGCTGCAGTACCGCGCATATCACGGCGGAAGACAATTCGCTGCTGTATACGCTGTCGCACCAGGATATTGATTTCGGCGAATCTGAATGGATCCATTTTTCTGGCTCCGGCTACCTGATCCGCCTGGAGGCGTGGTCGTTTCCGGTCTTACGCCTCAAACGTCTCGGCCTGTCGAAAGCCTGCCGCCGGTTAGTGGTGACGCTTATGCGTCGCTACGCCATTGGTATTATTCATCTGGATGCCTTTGGTGAATTACTGCCGGGATTCGCCACGTTTGACTGGTAGCTCCACCTCAAAAACATTAAGGAAAATTTATGCTGGCATTAACCACCGAAGCTGCTCTCAACATTCTGGTTGAATGGCTTCAGGACAACATCAGTTGTGACACTGATCTTATTTTCGACAACGACGAAGACAGGACGGATTCTGCAACCCTGTTACCCAGGATAGAACAGGCGCGAAAGGATGTCTGCGCACTGCGCCAGTTAAGGGCATTGCTGGTTCCTGGAACAGGCTATGTCCGTTAAACAACGTAAGCACCAGCGTAGCGGGCGGGCGTTTTCCATCAGCAACAGGTATAACCGTTCACTCACCTTCCGGGTATTCGCGAATTCCACAGGCTAACCTTGCACCTTCGACACCACGGTAGAGAAGTAAATTTTACAAACCAGCTTCAGGAGGAAAAACACATCGCTCAGGCTGCTTATGCCGGGCAGTAACTGGCGAAAGGCTATCCGTGTGCGAAAGCAGATACGCAACGCTTGCTGGTGACTGACCTTACGCCGGTACAGCCCGAGAAAATGACGGCTCTCTACAAGTGCATGCCTGACCAGAGCGCGTCGGGTAGCACGGTGCTGCTGTTGTGCACTGAGCACGAGAATATCGGTAATCACGTCAATATAGCTGGCAGCCCGGATATCGTAATAATCCTGCCGGTGGGTAATTGACGCGGGGTTGCTGATATAGGTGTAGTCCCTG
Organism: Enterobacter sp. PTB; assembly: GCF_051130085.1. Classification (NCBI taxonomy): domain Bacteria; kingdom Pseudomonadati; phylum Pseudomonadota; class Gammaproteobacteria; order Enterobacterales; family Enterobacteriaceae; genus Enterobacter; species Enterobacter sp. PTB. Next base: position 3,772 of record NZ_JBDKEE010000042.1, on the reverse strand, counting down.
CGGTCGGCAAAATAAAACCGTCCGTTTCCGGCTCCGAGGTGGATGGTCCAGAGAATGTCTTTATGGCTTTTGCCTTCCTGGAATCGCAGGCCATGCTTACGGATATACGCCGAACGGGTGAGCTGCAGCCACAGGTAATGCGGCCATTCCCGCTGTTTCACGCAATGGCGTATCCACTCCTGACCGGTGAGCGACTGACCATAAGGCTGTTTGCGGTGTACGGGGGAGCGCTGATGACCGGCACTGTCTGCCCGCCAGCCACTGAACACGGCAACATCAGCCTTAGCTTCACGGGCAGTTCGTAGTCGTTCCTGCAAAAATCCGTCCGCTATCTGGTCATCGGCATCCAGAAATACCACCCATTCACCGCCGTGCACCGACAGCGCGGCGTTACGTGCGGCATATACGCCCTGATTTTCCTGATGAATAAGCATCAGCCGCTCATCGCTTATGGCACTGAGTATGGTCCACGTATCGTCGGTAGAGCCGTCATCCACGACAATCACCTCCATGCGGAGTGTTTGTTCGCTCAGGAGTTTATGTACCAGATAACCGATGGTGGCCTGCGCATTGAAGGCCGGGATAATGACGCTGACATCAATTTCAGGCTTCATACCGGCTACGCTTTCCCTTCGCTGTCATCTTTCTGACGCCTGACGGGGAGAATGTGTTTTTCCCTGATTTCCTGCCCGGTATCAAATAGGCACTCGTCGCAGAATTCTTTATCGAGCCCGAAAATCCGGTCCAGAACACACCTTTTCTTATTACAGCGTGCGCATCTTTTCATCACATATCCGTTACGTTATTTAGCTGCCCTGTTCTCAGGACAAAAGGCGGTCGCCCCTCGTTAAGACAGGAAATGGATTGATAAACAATCAGTTAAATTCGTTTACGGGATTGTGGCACAGGGATAACCAGGCTGAATAATTCATTTTGCAGATCAATTTTCGAAAATCGATCGGTTACATCGATCGATGTTCCCACTCCCGTTTTACCCGCTATCCCATTGAACCTACTGACGCATAACCCCCGGCCCGCATTCGTTGCGCGTTGCGGGCCTTTCTATTTATGGAGATTTAAAATGCAGACTGAAGCAGAAGTATTAACCGACCATACCGACGTGATTTGCTCCACCAGCATTGAACGCATCGTCAGCGGACGTAATGCCGCACTGGCACAGATTGAGACGCTGATACAGCAGCTTGACGATATTTCTGCACTAACCGACAGTATTGGCGGGGGCAAAGCGAATGAATGGGGGGTGCGGCAATACCGTTATGACTGCTGGCTGATGGAGAGCCCCGAAATCGCGATGAAGGCGATCACCCGCAATATTGATCGTGGTATATGGCGAGAGCTGATGCAACAGTCCGGAATGCTGAGCCTGATGGACGCGCAGGCCCGTGATGAATGGCACAACAGCCTGGAAAAGGAGGATATTCCGGCTGTCAGTGAAGAGAATATCCTTAGCACGTTTGAGCAATTGCATCTAAATAAAGGCGAGGTGTTTGAGCGCGGTGTGATCAATGTGTTCAAAGGATTATCGTGGGATTTTAAGACGAACTCGCCCTGTAAATTTGGTACGAAAATTATCGTCACAGGGCTGGTCAAATGTGACCGGTGGGGATTTGGGCTTAACTGGGGCTGGCAGCGTGACCGCCTGGCAGACCTTGAGCGTATGCTGATGCTTCTGGATGGGAAGCCGGTTCCTGACAACCGCGCTGACGTTACCCGCCGCCTGGGCGATCATATCCATGAAAACCGGCACAGTACCCGCTATGAAGATGAGATGTTTACGATCAAATACTTTCAGAAGGGAACAGCCCATATCAGCTTCAAACGCCCCGAGCTGGTCGATAAACTGAATGACATCATCGCCCGGCATTATCCGGGGACGCTGGCAGATAGGTAATATGGCTGTCGTGTGTTTGCTGTTAAATTTGTCGCATTTTTGCTATGCTCATAAAACAAACAAAGGAGGAAAACATGACGACCAAAGCCCGTATACAGTCACGACTGAAACGTTCGAAGCGCTATGTTTTCACTCGTGATGACTTCAAAGACATTGCTGGCTACGATCAGATTGGCAGAGCATTGCGAACCCTGGTTAAAGAAGGCGTGCTACTGAAAGTCGGTTATGGCGTATACACCAAAGCCCGCCGCAACAGTATCACCGGTAAGCTGATGCCAGCATCGCCCGGTGGTTCCGCAGCGGTAATCGTTGAAACGCTGGATCGACTGAAGGTAAGTTATCGTGTTACCGACGCGACACTGGCATATAACAGCGGTAAGTCTACGCAAATTCCTGTTTCGGCAGGGATAAAAACACCATCGCGTTTTAAACGCGTATTGTCGGTAGGAAACAGCAAACTGAATGGATAATCTCAACACTCTTTTTTCTGAAGTAGCGGATGCGCTCGGCATTGAGTCTGTCGCTATTGTGGAAAAAGATCATTATATCGTTGAGCTTCTGGCTCTGCTTAAGCCATTGTCGTTCGATACTCACCAACTGGTATTCGCAGGCGGTACTGCCCTGGCAAAATCCGGGGTGGAGCTGAACCGTATGTCGGAAGATGTTGATATAAAACTGGTTCCAACAATTGCCTTCATGGCACTGTCGCGTAACCAGCGGAAGGTCACCCGTAAAGCGGTTATTCAGTCAATCATCGACGCAATAACCGCTACCGATATGTTCAGCGCTGATGATGACCAGCAAGTGACCCGTGATGAGTATCGCTATAATGATATTCCAGTTCGCTATCCCCAGCGTCTGGCACAGGAACCCTGCCTGCGGCCTTTCATTAAACTGGAGCTGATGGAGTCCGACTTGCTGGAATCCGCAGAAGCACGGGATATTCACTCACTGGCAACCAGGCTGCTGAAAAAGCCACCAGTCGTTCAGGCCTTTCCTTCCGTCACCATAACCAGTACACAGGCAGAGAAATTAGTGGCGATGTTGCGACGGACAGCCGCTGTCATTCGCGATGTTGAACGTTTTGACGACACCACGCTGGTTCGCCATATCTACGATACCTGGTGCATTATTAACGCTGGTCATGTCGATATGACACTGCTGCCTGTTTTTGTTGAGAGAACCATCAATCAGGATATCCAGCGTTACGGTAACCAGTACCCACAATTTTGCGACTCGCCTGTCACAGAGCTGAAACTGGGGCTGGAGGAACTGGCGAACAATCCTGTTCATCAGGAACGTTATCAGCAATTTGTTGCACCAATGGTATTTGGCAAACAAGTCACCTGGGCAGAGGCTTATGGCAGCTTCAGACAAGTGGCACTTTCCATTTTAGACACTCTGCCTGCGAGGTAGTGCTGCATAATCAAAGTTCGATTCCGTTCTTCAGCACATCGAACTGGTTGCAATAAAACGGGGTTGCCGGGCTGTATGGTCATATCAACTCATCCCCGAAACATCATTAGCACAAAGTGAAAAACAACTGTGAATTTTATCGGGGTTGCTTTAACGTACGCTACTGGAGATAACAGTCCGGATACAGTGTATGGAATACGAGTGGCGCTTGATTCGATTCCGTCAGCGGCCCCACACTGTCATCTCCAGCTATGACAGTCTGAGCCCTGAAAAACTCCCGTTCGACCTCCTGTTTTGAGGATTTTTATCAGGGGGCCCTCAAGGGGGCCACTATGTTTTCAAAACAGACAGTAACCCATATAAATCAAGGCGATTACACAGCCAGTTTCATTCCGAGTCCGGGCACCACCCTATTATCAATGGACGTCAACCGACGTCCATTTT
>NZ_JBDKEE010000041.1:0-20775 GCF_051130085.1 Enterobacter sp. PTB | reverse complement strand
GAAATCATGATCGGCTACGGTGCGAACTGGCGATCGATCACCGTGCGAATATGCAACTGGCAGACTCCCATATCCAGCGTAGCAGCGTTGGCGGTGAATTTCGGCGTTCCTGCTGCCGTTCCCACGAATATTCGCCAGTCCGCTGCCAGACTTCGGTGTGAAAGCGCAGAATCAATGACTGGTAATCGGCAGGGATTGCGCGGTACGGTAATCCCAGCGTAAAGCAGAACGCCGCCAGCCGTGGGTAATGATCAACCGCCTGTTGTAGAAAAGCGCGTATGTGAGCCGCATCCGCGATGTTCGTCGGTGAAGAGTGCTTCATATAAATATCCCGATATTTTAAAAAAATGGTACAGCGTGTCGAATAACTCAATGGTTCCATGCGCACTGCAAAGAACCATTGAATATTGCGGATACCAGACGCAGCTGCTAATTCAGATAGTTGAGGGAGTTAAGTCAATGAGCAATACGTTAATGTGGCTGGAATGCATCAATGATATTAAGGGGCAGGGAAATAGTCCTGATATCCGTAACCATTACCCACACGTCAACGTTGAAGCCATTATTACCCCCAGTACGATACTCAACAAGGGAATAATCATAACTATTCTGCCAACCATTCCCTCCGTAGCAATACCTGATGGTAATACTACACACGACTCATCCCGATAGAACGATAGCCATCGTCATAACACTTGGTATGATTTTTAGCCAGATATTCCATACGCTTCAGCAATTCGTTAATCCGTTGCATATAATCAGGGGATTTTCTGTTTAAATAAAAACACCCGTTCTCAGTCATATTCGCTAAAGCTGAGTATTGAGCTGACTCCAGACCTAACGCACTGCACCATGCCTGCTGGATTAATGCGTATAAACTGTCATCGGCATTGAACCGCCCGGCACCATGGTAGAAGTCTTTATTCAGTAACAGTAATACATGGTAATGCTTACGACGGTTACGCTCACCGACTTCACGTACCCATACATACCGTAATCGATTATTCCGGTTACGTCCCCAGCGTCGGTTCTTGCGTTGGCAATCGACCAGTAACTTAGCCTTCAGTGATTCAATAAAACGCGTAACCTCTCTGTTCGAATCACCATACTGATAACGGCGTGGAAAACGTAAATCAACACGTAACGTTACTGTACGTGGAAACTCATCTACTGCATTACGAATAACATCGTAAAATGCTTGCTGGTAGTCAGCATTCAAGGAATTACGTGACATATATAAACCTGAATAAATATTTCACTCAATCGGTAAGATTGAGGTAAGTACGAATAAGTAACCATACGATTAACAATTATGATAATGTAGCATGCAGATATGCACCTGAACATTATCGGGTATTAAACATTAACCGTATGGTGTTACATAATCAATATGTATTACATTATAATTAACGGATAGTTCGGGTATAGTGTATCAGTACGTTAATAATAATTGCTCGAGAAAGAGAGTGTATGTATTACTAATAAACACTCAGCAGTAACAGGTATAGATTACTAACAGACATCACTAAATATTTGTAGTGTGTGTTACTAATAAACATATTATTACTATACCGACAATAAATCCATCACTAAAAATATAACAATAAGTGCCTCCGCCTGAGTAAATCCCACGCAAATGGTAAGAATGATTATAATTTCACTCTGATATTAGTTTTCCCACTATTTCACTCATTTTCCCCTGTGATAACCTGCTACAGTCGCAGCTGTAGCAGCTCAGTAGAATGAAAAAACGGGGTTTTTGGTATAGGCATTATCATCAAAATCGCGGCCTTTGAACACCATCCTGGCCCCGTATCGACCATAATCAATATCTATCACCTTTGCTTTTTCAAGGTTACTCATGACGGTTTCCAGTAACGTTCCTTTTCGCAGGATATTAGGGCCAAAACGCCTGATGCTGTTAAACCTCAGAGAACGTTTTCCTGTGGAGTTCATTTTACGATGCAGCCATGACAATAATAATGCCTCATAATACCCCTCCTCATATGCAAAAAGGTTCATAGCCTGTTGCATATACCACTCGCATAATATCCAGGCACTTTCAACGTATTCTTTTTTAATCGTAGTGGAGCCGTCTATAAAATAGGCGAACAGAGCGGATAATCGCGCAACATTGTTAGGCAGTTTGGAAGCGAAGTCATTCATGCTTCCGTACTCTTTATCAGGGCAAATTAAGCTTTCAATATGGTTATAAATGCTGTCCCACTCGTGCTGGGCTGCAGGTTCAAAAACAGACTGCTTTTTTATCTTCGAATCTTCATTTGCCTGAGACTCTTCCAGCAAATCGACTATACGCTGATGAAAAACATCCAGAGAATATGAATCATGGTAATGAGGGCGAATAAATCGCTCCCCTTGCGTAGAAAGGCTTTCATCGATATGAACTACCAGGCAACGAGCAAAAAATCCACTGCCTCGTGCTTTCTCTCCCTGCCTTTTTATATAGGAATCAAAAACCTTTTTTTGTACCATTACAGATAGCGTGATATTCCCTTCCTCTATTGTGAAACTTTTCGTCATTTTTCGTTCCACGTGGAAACTGACACCATCCCACAGTGAATTAATAAAACTCAGATCTTTCATGACCTGTCTGTCCAGGACATTAGCGCCCTCATCTGCAATCAAACCCACATTTGACGAGTGGTTATACATCGCTAACTGTAAAGCCTCAGGGGTAACGTTATTGTAAATCATTCGACTGATTTTAGGTTGCGCAGGCATATCATTGTTTAATTCATGTAGCCGTTGTTCCAGTACTTTAGTACATTGCCCTTTTACGGCTGCCTTTCTTATCTGACTTAAAATACCCTTTTGTTTTTCATGCCAAACAATCTGATTAACATCATGTTCTTTTTCTTTTAATCTGGCCTGACGCAGGTTGTCCGCATCATGTTGATAAAATGGTTTAAGCATTTTTCTGTCTACTGATGTTTTCCGCTCGCCTGAGTTTGCAATGACCAGCAGAAACAGTGATACAGGTGAAGTCACACTCTCATTTACCCTGACATCAATCAGGCTCTGACAGGCCAGTGACATCGCGCTTATTGCTGATGATACAATAAGTGGAATAGGTGCCTGTGTAAACTTATTAACATCTTTAATAGCCTCGCGTAAGAATGAAGGAATAGCGCTTAATGGGAACTCATTCATAAATCACCTGTTTATTATTTAGCTTGCGGGTGAATTATAAGTAGCAAACCATGTAGCAAGTCAACATGCCAGGCGAATATTTAGTACAATTCAACAGCATTGGACTAAATTAGTTAAGTAGTAACTTCCGAAAAATTTTATTTATCGGTACTTTATTTATCAGAAAAGAAAAAAGACGGATAATACCGGTCTGGCGATACCCTGCCAGTTAATGACACTCAACTATTATTTAAATAAATCTCAGATATATATCACCTCAGTGAATTCCCTCCCGTTTTACATCAACAGGCCATCCTCTCCCGGATGGCCTTTTATCGTTCAGAGGCCAGCATGAAACATCCTTCGGGCTACGCCCTTATTCGCCGCCACCTGCGGCGTTATCCACACGCGTTGCGCCAGCATCTTATCCGGGAGCTTAACCGACTCGTTACGTATGAACCCGTGATTGGCATTATGGGGAAAACCGGCGTCGGGAAGAGCAGTTTGTGTAATGCTCTGTTCCGTAGTGAAGTCTGCGCCGTCAATGCCGTGGAAGCCTGCACCCGCCAGCCACAGCGTGTACGGCTGCGCTTTGGCAGCCATTATCTGACGCTAATCGATTTGCCCGGCGTGGGCGAGAGCGTGACCCGCGACGGCGAATATCGCGAACTGTACCGGGACCTCATGCCACAGCTCGATATGGTGCTGTGGGTGCTCAAGGCCGATGACCGTGCTTATGCGGTGGAAGAACAGTTTTACCAGGACGTGTTTGCACAGTTCAGCGGCCCGCTGCTGCCGGTGCTGTGGGTACTCAACCAGGTGGACAAAACTGAGCCCGCCGAACAGTGGCGCTGGCTGTCCGCTCAGCCCTCGGCATTACAGGCGGAGCGTATTGCGCAGAAACAGCAGGCCGTGGCCCGTCAGCTACAGATAGCAGAAATGGATATTCTGCCGGTATCCGTCCGGGGGCGTTACCGCCTGTCCCGCCTGGTGGAGTCGATGATTATCCGGCTCCCAAAGCAGGCCCGCAGCCCGCTGGTGCCGCATCTGCAGACCGGGTATCGCACCGAAGCCGTCATCAGCACCGCCAGCAGCAGCTTTGGCGATGCCGTGGTGGACGTCATCGATAAGGTCATTGACCTCGTCCCGCTGCCGCAGGTGGCCCGTTCGGCGCTGCATGCGGTCACCCACACCGTTGCCCGCGCGGCACGCTCCCTGTGGGGATTTTTCTTCGGTTAGATAAACATCGTCATCGCTGTCGATAAGTGTTTTTGCTTAATGACGATCAATTCAGTCGATCGAACCGATCGATATTCATCGCTGTACCTGATGACGCACGCGGCGACATAATCCACGGGGAACCGTGTCATTACGTTATTTCTTCATTAAAAATCAATGCGATGACTCGCAGAAATTGTCACGTCTTAAGGAGCTTCTGTGACTAAATATTATACCACCGCTGCTGCCATGACGCTGCTGGCCGCCCTGTCCTCAGCGGCCAGTGCGTCTGAAAATGACATCATTAAGGTTGATATCCGGAAGACCATGCAGGGTATCAATGTCGCCGTTACGGCTAAAACTGACACCGTCGTGATTAAGAATATTGATGTCAACCGGGGTAAATGCCCGCTGCTGACAAAGGGAACCATCACATACCAGGGCAAACGGCTTGAGGGCTGGGTGGCGCAGGGGGCGAGCTTCACCCCCACAACGATGCATTTTGCTGACGGTCTGACCTGGCATTTCGGCCACACATACCTTCAGCCACCGCCGGGCGTGGTCTGTAGCTTCCTTGAAGCCAGGGTATTCACAGACCTCGGCACCTTCACGGTGACCGAATAAACCGCTTTTAGCATCACCTCCAGTCTCCCCAAACTTCTCACTGTTTATTAAAGGATAATTATCATGTCATCCAAATCGATACTCCCTCTCACCCTCGCGCTTTGCTTCTCCGGTCAGGCGCTGGCGTTCGGTAACCACGAGACCTGGACCCGTGGCTTCGCACAGGGTACGGCGGAATACACCATTCTCGGCAAAGGGCAGTCCCAGCTGTACCTCGCCTGCGACAGCGCCGGCTCACAGGCCGCCACCATCATCTTCACCGACGCAAACGGCCATCAGGTCAGCATGGACAGCGGCCAGACCCTGACCATGAAAATCGATAACGGCGAGGCGGCCGATATCAGCGAAAGTGACTCTCACGTCGGGGAGAGCAACCTGATGTGGGCGTGGAACCAGTTGCGTACCGGTAAGCGTGTGCTCGTCTCAGGCTCAGGCGCAAAACCGGCGATCTTCACGCTGAACGGTACGGCTGGGGTGATACCGGCGTTCGGCGATAACGGCTGCGTGGCAAAGTTTGATATCCAGTAATACCTGCAACCCTTCAACAACAGCCCCCCTGCTCATTTGAGCAGGGGGGCTGTTGTTTTTATCAGGAACTCACTATGCAAAATACTGACGATAAGCCATTACCACCCGGTTCGTTCACCCGCAGGCAGGCTGAAGCCGTAATGGCGCTTTACCACAATATCGCCATTGAAGACGACCAGGAGAGCCATTTTCGGCTGGTCATTCGCGACAGCGAGGGGCAATTGATCTGGCGGGCATGGAATTTTGAAGCCAGTGCAGGGGAGTGGCTTAATCACTATCTGCTCAGCCACGGTGTCAGAAAATTGTAAAAAAAGAGCCGGTAAGGAGGTCACCGGCGGCTATATGACACATCAGTTTTCCCCGATCTCAGGCCGGGTAAACCGCAATATAAATCATCACCCACTATCACGCGACACAAATCAGCAATAGCGCACGAAATGAATAACCGCGTCCAGGCTCGCCGCCTGTGGCGCTTTTTTATGCCGTTAAATTACTCCAGTGAGGAATAATACATAAATGAACGACAACACTCTGCCATTGTTCACACCTGAAGCAACCGCTCCTGTTGCGGCTCAGCCGCAGATTGCCGCTACACAGGTCACCGATGCGAACCGCATCAGCTTCTGGCCGCAGAATTTCGGCAGCATACCGCAGTGGATAATTCTTGAACCCACGGTCTTCGCGTGGATGGACCGCTTCTGCACGGACTACATCGGGGGCATCTGGCAGTTTTACACCCTGAGCAACGGCGGCGCGTTTATGGCCCCGGAAGCGAATGCGGATACCGGTGAAAAATGGTCGTTGTTCAACAGCATGAACGGTAATGGTGGTGAACTCAGCGCTGAGGCCGCCGGAATAGCCGTCTGTCTGATGACGTACAGCCACCACGCCATGCGCACCGAATGCGACGCCATGACGGAACACTATTATCGCCTGCGGGACTACGCGCTCAGTCACGCGGAATGTAACGCTATTATGCATATCATTGACTGAGGCCAGACACTATGGAACAACAGCTACCGTTGTTTGCCACCGGACTTCCGCCGTCCGCACAGCAGACCATCCGGGAAGCCCTGACCCTGCTGGCGCGCCAGCTACGTGAACCCGGCGCGTCATTTACGTCCAGCCATGCCGTCCGCGACTGGCTGCGCCTGCAGCTTGCCTCACTGGAGCGCGAAGAGTTTACCGCGCTCTTTCTCGATAACCAGCATCGCCTCATTGCTCACGAAACGCTCTTCACCGGCACCATCAACCATACGCAAGTCCATCCCCGCGAGGTCGTCAAGTCCGGTCTGAAACACAATGCCGCCGCTGTCATTGTCGCTCATTGTCACCCATCAGGGCTTGCCGAACCCAGCAATGCTGATCGTCAGGTCACTACGCGTATTCAGCAGGCGCTGGACCTGGTGGATATCCGGTTGCTTGATCACCTCGTGGTGGGCGGGATGGATATTGTTTCTTTTTCCGAACGAGGCTGGATCTGAGGAACAACAGGATGAAAATCATCAGCAAACGTCAGGCAATGGCGCTATACCGCCAGCATCCGCAGTCCCGGCTGTTTCGCTTCTGCACGGGTAAATACAAATGGTCCGGCAGCATCTGCCACTACGCCGGGCGCGAGGTTCAGGATATCAGCGGCGTGCTCGCGGTCTTCGCAGAACGCCGTCAGGACCGCAATGGCCCGTATGTCATCCTGCGCAGCGTCACCCTGAATTAATTCAACTTAAAGGAGAGCTACATTGTCGAATAAAACACGACCAGACATCCACGATATCGCTGAGCCCTGGTGGGGACTGAAGCGCAGTGTCACACCCTGTTTTGGTGCACGTCTGGTGCAGGAGGGCAACCGGCTGCACTACCTTGCCGACCGGGCCAGTATCGCCGGAACATTCAGCGACGCGGATTTACGCCATATCGATCAGGCGTTTCCTTTGCTGCTCAAACAGCTGGAGCTGATGTTCACCAGTGGTGAACTTAATCCCCGCCATCAGCACTGCGTCACACTGTATGCGAAAGGGCTTGTATGCGAGGCAGATACCCTCGGCAGTTGTGGTTATCTCTATCTCGCGATTTACCCCACACCAGCAACAGCCGCGTAAAGCTTCTTGCTCTTTATCCTCGTTTTAATCCATCAACTAAGAGATCCAACAATGAGAATTTATCCTGTTTCCGCAAAACGGGCCGCTGAGATTGAGCGGTTATCGCATGTGCCACCGATTGCCGTGTGGCAGCGCCTCCTGACATATCTGCTGGACCGTCACTATGGCCTGATACTCAACGACACTCCCTTTGGCAACGATGGCGTGATTCAGGAGCATATCGACGCCGGTATCTCACTGTGCGACGCGGTGAATTTTATCGTGGAGAAATACGACCTGGTACGCACCGATCGCCGTGGTTTCAGCGCAGAAGCACAGTCTCCGCTTCTCACCAGTATCGATATTCTCCGCGCCCGCAAAGCCACCGGGCTGATGACCCGCAATGACTACAAAACGGTGACCGACATCACCACCGGTAAATACTGCGAGGTGCAGTCATGAAGCTGTCCCTCACCGTGGAAGCCGATACCATCAATGTACTGGCCCCCAACATGGGCCGGATCACTGTTGATATTGACGGTATTGAACTGACCGATTTGATTAATGTGGTCTGTGATAATGGTTATTCGCTTCGTATTGCTGATACTCCCGGAAAGCGGGTTGTGGAAGATCCGCTTCCGCCCGCCGCCCACCTTACCGGTATCCAGTGCAGTACCGCGCATATCACCCGCGAGGATAACGATCTGCTGCACCAGTTATCACGACAGGTACTGGACTTTGATGACTCTGAATGGGTCGGCTACACGGGATCGGGCTATCTCATTCGCCTGGATGCGTGGGCTTTTCCGATACTGCAACTGAAACGGCGAGGACTGTCGAAAGCGGGTCGCCGGTTGATTGTCACCCTTATGCGCCGCTACCACCTGGGGATCATTCACCTCGATGCCTTTGGCGAAGTGTTGCCAGGTTTTGAGACCTTCGACTGGTAACCCGGCATCAATCACCAAAAGGAGAATACATGCCAGAATTAACCACTGAATCCGCTCTCACTATTCTGACTGACTGGCTTCAGGACAACATTGATTGTGGTACTGAGATTATATTCGACAACGACGGAGACAATACGGATTCGGCTGCGCTGCTGCCCCATATCACCCGGGCATTACAGGACGTTCGCGATCTCCACCACCTTCAGCTTCTGCAACGGGCCAGAACCGATTAGCCACCGGACCCGGCTCATCACGCACGGATAACCGGTCGGCTCACCTCCCTGATGATACCTGCCCCGTAGTCACCATCTGTCACGCACGGGACAGCAAAGCCGCAGGTTCCACGGGTTTGCCAGCGCCTTTTAAATAATGGAGGAACGATACATTTTACGAACCAGCTTAAGGAGAAAAACAACATCACTCAGGCTGCTTATACCGGGCAGTAGCTGGCAAAAGGCTATCCGTGTGCGAAAGCTGGTGCGCAGCACATCCCGGTTGCTGACCTTACGCCGGTATAATCCGAGAAAATGGCGGCACTCCACCAGAGCATGTCTGACCAGCGCGCGTCGTGTAGCACGTTGTTGCGGTTGTTCGCTCAGGGCGAGAATGTCGGCAATCACGTCAATATAGCTGGCCGCGCGGATATCGTAATAATCCGGGCGGTGGGTAATTGAGGCGGGGTTGCTGATATAGGTGTAGTCCTGGCGGTCGGCGAAATAAAACCGACCGTTTCCGGCAGCGAGGTGGATGGTCCAGAGAATATCCTTGTGGCTTTTGCCTTCCTGAAATCGCAGACCATGCTCCCGGATATACACCGAACGGGTGAACTGCAGCCACAGGTAATGCGGCCATTCGCGCTGACTCACACAATGGCGTATCCACTGCTGACCGGTGAGCGTCTGACCGTATGGCTGTTTGTGGTGTACAGGGGAGCGCTGGTGACCTGCTGCGTCAGCCCGCCAGCCACTGAACACGGCGACATCGGCCTTTGCTTCATTAACCGTTCGTAGCCGTTCCTGCAAAAATCTGTCAGCTATCCGGTCATCAGCGTCCAGGAATACCACCCACTCGCCGCCGTGAACCGCCAGCGCGGCGTTACGTGCGGCATATACCCCTTGATTTTCCTGATGAATAAGCATCAGCCGCTCATCGGTGATGGCGCTGAGTATGGTCCACGTTTCGTCGGTGGAGCCGTCATCCACGACAATCACCTCCATGCGGAGCGTCTGCTCGCTCAGGAGTTTGTGCACCAGGTGGCCGATGGTAGCCTGCGCATTAAAGGCCGGGATAATGACGCTGACATCAATTTCAGGCTTCATACCGGGCTACGCTTTCCCCTGGTGGTCATCTTTCTGACGCCTGACGGGGATAATGTGTTTTTCCCTGATTTCCTGCCCGGTATCAAATAAGCACTCGTCGCAGAATTCTTTATCGAGCCCGAAAATCCGGTCCAGAACACACCTTTTCTTATTACAGCGTGCGCATCTTTTCATCACATTATCCGTTACGTTATTTCGCTGCCCTGTTCGCAGGACAAAAGACGCCCGCCCCTCGTTAAGACAGGAAATGGATTTATAAACAATCAGTTAAATTCATTTTCGGGATTCTGGCACAGGGACTGTACGGACGGATAATTCATTTTGCAGATCAATTTTCGAAAATCGATCGGCTACATCGATCGATGGTTGCGCCCCACCGTTTTACATCCCCCCGTAGTCCTGATGGACACACAACACCCGGCCCGCATTCGTTGCGGGTCTTTTTATTTATGGAGATTTAACATGCAGACTGAAGCCGAAGTGTTAACCGGCCACACCGACGTGATTTGCTCTACCAGCATCGAACGCATAGTCAACGGACGTAATGCCGCGCTGGCGCAGATTGAAGTGCTCATGCAACAACTTGACGATATTTCGACGCTAACCCGCAGTATCGGCGGAAAAACCGCGCTGGACTGGGCTATGAAGCAGGATTTCCGTTGCGGTTGCTGGCTGATGGAGAAACCTGAAGCGGCAATGAAGGCCATTACCCGTAATCTTGATCGCAGTATATGGCGGGATTTGATGAAGCGCTCAGGTATGCTATCGATCATGGACGCTCAGGCCCGTGAGCAGTGGTACAACAGTCTGGACAAGGACGATATTCCAGCCGTCAGTGAAGAGAATATCCTGAGCACGTTCGAGCAGTTACATCTGAATAAAGGCGAGGTGTTTGAGCGCGGAGTGATAAATGTGTTCAAAGGGCTGAGCTGGGATTTTAAGACGAACTCTCCGTGCAAGTTTGGTACGAAAATCATCGTGGCGGGGCTGGTCAAATGTGACCGATGGGGATTTGGGCTTAACTGGGGCTGGCAGCGTGACCGGTTAGCAGACCTTGAGCGTATGCTGATGCTTCTGGATGGTAAGCCTGTCCCCGACAACCGCGCTGACGTTACCCGTCGCCTGGGAGACCATATCCATGATGACAGACACAGCACCCGCTATGAGGATGAAATGTTTACGATTAAATATTTCCAGAAGGGTACGGCGCATATCAGCTTCAAACGACCCGAGCTGGTCGATAAGCTGAACGACATCATTGCCCGACACTATCCGGGGGCACTGGCAGCGAGATGAAAGGGAAGTGAGTTGTCCGATACCTTCGCAAGTGAGCCAGCACAAGCCAGACGGCAATGGCATACTGGATGGCATACTGAAAAATACAGACATGAAAAAGGCCATGCTAATCAATAGCATGGCCTAAAATAGTGGCGGAACGGACGGGACTCGAACCCGCGACCCCCTGCGTGACAGGCAGGTATTCTAACCGACTGAACTACCGCTCCACTGTTCCCGCTGGGGGAACGAGGCGCATATTACGGTTTGCCTCCGGACTCGTCAACGCTTTTTCTCACGTTTTGAATCGTTTGCTGCAAAATTCACCCAAACGATGATTTTACAGGCATTCCGGCCCTTTTTCAGGCCCGCCACATACAGCTTCCGCCTTTCTTCTGCACTAAATCAAGACGGGATTCATGGTTAAGTAACTCGTCATCACTGGCTAAAACCACCCGCAAACGACTGGCCTGGCGAACAACACGTTGAATCCCCGCTTCCCCCTGCGTCTGCTGCGATTCATTTTCCATGCTGAACTTCATGGACGTCTGACCACCGGTCATCGCCAGGTAGACATCCGCCAGGATCTGGGCATCGAGCAATGCGCCGTGCAACGTTCGCTTGGTGTTATCTATTTCATAGCGAGAACAGAGCGCATCCAGGCTGTTACGCTTGCCAGGAAACATTTTCCTTGCCAGCGCCAGGCTATCGGTCACCTTACAGAACGTGTTCGTTTTCGGAATATCACGATGGAGCTTACTGAACTCATAGTCCATAAAGCCGATATCGAACGACGCGTTGTGAATGATAAGCTCGGCGCCTTTGATATATTCCAGAAATTCGTCTGCCACTTCCGCGAAGGTCGGTTTATCCAGCAAGAACTCATCGGCGATACCGTGCACGCCGAACGCTTCTGGGTCCACCAGTCGGTCGGGTTTGAGGTAGACATGGAAGTTGTTCCCCGTAAGACGACGGTTTACCACTTCAACGGCACCGATCTCGATGATCTTGTGCCCTTCGTAGTGCGCGCCGATCTGGTTCATACCGGTGGTTTCGGTATCGAGGACAATCTGGCGAGTAATTGCAGTGCTCATAGCGGTCATTTATGTCAGACTTATCGTTTAACTGAACGTTTCAAATACAGGAAGTCTACCAGAGATGCGTAAACAGGTAGAAATTTTCACCGATGGATCTTGCCTCGGCAACCCAGGGCCTGGCGGTTATGGCGCGATTATGCGCTATCGCGAGCATGAAAAAACTTTTAGCGAAGGCTATTTTCTGACCACCAACAACCGCATGGAGTTGATGGCCGCCATTGTGGCGCTGGAAGCGCTAAAAGAACACTGCGATGTGGTGTTGAGCACTGACAGTCAGTACGTACGCCAGGGGATCACCCAGTGGATCCACAACTGGAAAAAACGCGGCTGGAAAACGGCAGATAAAAAGCCGGTCAAAAACGTCGATCTCTGGAAACGTCTTGATGCTGCGCTGGGCCAGCACGAGATTAAATGGGAATGGGTTAAAGGTCACGCAGGCCACCCCGAAAACGAACGTTGTGACGAACTGGCACGGGCAGCGGCATCAAACCCCGCCCATGAAGACACAGGCTATCAGCCCGAATCCTGATCAGGGTTTTCTGTACTGCCGCGTGGCGCCCACGGTCTGGCGAATGGGCGATTTTGATTTACTCTGCTTCATCGGATTAAGCGTAAGGGGGATGGTTCGCTTACGCGCGACAATAAACTGCATGCAGCCTAATGCCGGCAGATGGGTGCTCAGAACAACGCCCCCCTGCCGCGCCCAGGGAAGTACCTGAAAACCGCCCGAGCAGAGCACCTCAAAGTTCAGCAGTGAAAGCCAGTCAAGCTGGCGCATCATCGTGAACATCCTGCTGTTATACGGCGGTGTCCGGCGAAGCACCGGAACCAGCTTGCGCAGCCCCATCAGACTCAGCGGATTGAACCCGCTGAGTATCAGCCAGCCATCATCAATCAGGACGCGGTCGGCCTCGCGCAGCAGGCGATGAGGATCGCTGCACCAGGGCAATGTGTGTGCCAGCAGGCAGGCATCAACGGACTTTTCCGCAAACGGCAGATGCAAAGGATCCGCTTTCACCTGAACCGGTGATGCGCCAAGAGAGACATTAACCTGATGTGAGATAGCGCAGCTTTCGGTATTGATTTCCGCGCTGAGATTGCCAATCTTAAGCAAGTGAAAACCATACATTTTCGCGAGCCAGGGTTTAAGCTGCTGTTCCAGGTTCTCGCGATAGTATTCACCCCAGGGCAATTCGGCCCAACGTTCAGGTGCCGGGACAATCTGAGGTATCCTTGCCGGTTTCATCAACACACCCACCACGCTATAAGAGGTAATTTATGAATCTTATCAGTATTCCCGCCTTTCAGGACAATTACATCTGGGTTTTAGTCGATGACGAGCGTCGGTGCGTCATTGTCGATCCTGGAGAATCGGCTCCTGTATCAGACGCGATAAAAGAGAACGGCTGGCAACCAGAGGCCATCCTTCTGACCCATCATCATAACGATCACACCGGCGGCGTTGCTGACCTTCGTGCCCAATTCCCGCATCTGGTGGTTTACGGACCGGCAGAGACACAAGATAAGGGAACAACGCAGGTAGTCGAAGAAGGTGAAAATATCCTCATACGCGAGTGGGAGTTTTCTGTATTTGCTACACCAGGTCACACTTTGGGACATCTTTGTTTCTACAGCAAACCTTATCTTTTTTGCGGCGACACGCTGTTCTCCGGCGGCTGTGGAAGACTTTTTGAGGGCACCCCAGCCCAGATGTACCAGTCATTACAGAAGATTAGCGCATTACCTGACGATACCCTTATTTGTTGCGCACATGAGTATACATTAGGAAATATGAAGTTTGCGGCGAGCATCTTGCCAGAGGATCGGGCGATTCAAGATTATTATCACAAAGTGAAGGAGTTACGTGCAAAAAACCAAAAAACACTCCCCGTAATTCTGAAAAATGAGCGTAAAACTAATTTATTTTTACGAACAGATGATATTGATTTAATTGATGAAATTAACAAAGAAACAAATTTGTCACAACCAGAACAACGATTTGCATGGTTAAGGTCAAAGAAAGATAACTTCAGATAATTGCGGGTTGCCTTTTCAAAATTTCGCCGTTATCATCGCTCGTCTTTTAAGCAACTATTGACACACACATGAAGGCAAAAGCGATATTACTCGCCTCTGTCCTGCTTGTAGGTTGCCAGTCGCAGAACGGCAGCAACGTACAACAGCACGCACAGAGCCTTTCTGCAGCTGGTCAAGGGGAAGCAGGGAAGTTTACAAGTTCAGCGCGATGGATGGACGATGGGACGTCTTTCGCACAGGATGAAGACTTGTGGACCTCTATTGGCGACGAGCTAAAGATGGGAATTCCGGAAAACAACCGGATTCGCGAACAGAAGCAAAAGTATTTAAGAAATAAGAGCTATCTCCACGATGTAACTTTACGGGCAGAGCCGTATATGTACTGGATAGCCGGGCAAGTTAAGAAACGTAACATGCCGATGGAGCTGGTACTCCTACCCATAGTGGAGAGCGCTTTTGACCCACACGCGACGTCTGGCGCCAATGCCGCAGGCATTTGGCAGATCATTCCGAGCACCGGGCGAAACTATGGTTTGAAACAGACCCGCAACTATGATGCGCGTCGTGATGTTGTCGCTTCAACGACAGCCGCTCTCGACATGATGGAACGTCTTAATAAGATGTTCGACGGCGACTGGCTGTTAACGGTCGCAGCGTATAACAGTGGCGAAGGTCGTGTACTGAAGGCAATGAAAGCGAATAAAGCACGGGGTAAATCCACCGATTTTTGGTCGCTCTCACTGCCACAGGAAACGAAGATTTACGTACCGAAAATGCTGGCATTGAGCGATATTCTCAAGAACAGCAAGCGTTACGGTGTACAACTGCCAACACCAGACGAAAGTCGTGCACTGGCGCGCGTTCGCCTCAGCAATCCGGTTGATATTCAACAGGTTGCTGATATGACGGGTATGTCGGTAAGTAAACTGAAAACCTTTAATGCAGGCGTTAAAGGCTCAACGCTGGGGGCCAGTGGTCCGCAGTATGTAATGGTTCCGCAGAAACATGCTGAGCAGTTACGTGAGTCTTTAGCATCGGGTGAAATTGCCGCTGTTCAGTCAACACTGATCGCGGATGCATCATCCGTGAACAGCCGCAGCTATAAGGTTCGGTCAGGTGATACGCTTTCGGGCATTGCCTCACGTCTTGGCGTGACGGCAAACGATCTGCAGCAGTGGAATAATCTGCGCAGCTCAGGCCTGAAAGTGGGTCAGACTCTGACGGTGGGTGCAGGTAACAGTGCACAGCGTCTCGCCAGCAACAGCGATAGCATTACCTATCGTGTGCGTAAAGGTGATTCACTGTCCAGTATCGCAAAACGACACGGCGTAAATATCAAGGATGTGATGCGCTGGAACAATGATACTGACAATCTGAAACCAGGCGACCAGCTAACGTTGTTTGTGAAAAACAGCGCCACGCCAGACTCCTGATGACACGACCTAACGATAAAAAGGCACCGATTCCCCTCGGTGCCTTTTTTCTTTACGCTGCTTTTTGCGCTTCAGCCATGATGGTATCGCTGGTAAATGATCCATCATCCTGCAATTCAAAGTACGCCTTCACTTCCGCTGACGCACTATCCTGATACAACCGAATGGCCTGGCTTAACGCTTCCGGCGTGCGCATACGGGCAATCCACGAGCTGAACTCCAGCGGCAAGCGGTCCGTTATCAATGCACGTGTGATCAGCCCCGCTTCAGTAATCAGCGCTAACCACTCCCCGCTGGAGTAGTTTTGCACATGCGAGGTGTCGCGCAGCGCTTCAACCGTTTGCAGCCAGATATTACGCACCGGATGTCCCGGCGACATCACATCCATAATGATAAAGACCCCGCCCGGCTTCAGAACGCGTTTAACTTCACGTAAAGCCTGGCCGACATCATGCCAGTGATGGGCAGAATAACGGCTGATAACAACTTCAAATGAGGCATCTTCAAAGGGTAAGGATTCGGCATAGCCCTGACGCGTTGCGATGTTGTTCAGCCCTTTGTCTTGTGCGGCCTCTGCAACCACCTCCAGCATCTGACTGGATAAATCATAGGCCGTGACCTGCGCCACCTGCTGTGCTGCCGTGAAGCTGGCATGCCCGGCGCCACAGCCTAAGTCCAGAACGTGCGCGTGCGGCACTGCCGCCAGGCGTTCACCGAGACGGACCAGATCACGGCCAGACGCGTGCACGGCACTGCTCAGATAAGCATTTGCCTGGGAGCCAAACTGTTTTTCTACGTTGTCATGATGGGAGTGTGTTGTTGTCATCGTACTGTCCTTTTGTTGTTTAAAATAAAGGGCAGCACCCGAATGGCCTGCCCCACGGCAGACCTGACATACCATTATTTATCAGGTTTGCCGGGACTGAATTCAACGAGTAGAGGATTGTGATCGGAGGCACGCGTCACCAGAACAGAGGCGTCGTGAACGTTCAGACCACGATAGAAGACAAAATCGAGAGGACGACCAAACGCTTTCTTGCGCTGGTCATCGCTAAAACGAACTTCACGCAGCGACATTTCGCGTGCAAAGCGATACAGCGCATTCATGCGCGGACGGCTCCAGGCATTAAAATCCCCGGCCATAATGATGGGCCCGCTGTGATGGGCGATCTGGTCACCGATCGGAAGTAACTGCTTACTATACACATCCACGCCCAGGCTGAAGTTGACCGCGTGGATATTCACAACCATCAGCATGCGCGTGTCCGGCAGCGGGTAGACCGTTACCAGCGCCGATTTCGCCAGACGCAGAATCGGCTCGCGTTCGCGCAGCGGGCAGCAATAGACCGGATGAGCCGAAGAGAGGGTCATCACGCCAGAAGGATGTTGCGGCAAGACAAACGCGGGAACCTGGTCAGCAGCAAGGTAGTGAGTCGTAGCAAACCTTACCAGCTCGGGGGTGGTTTGCGCCTCCTGCAACAGCACCAGATGGGCGTCTTTCCCAAAATTCTTGAGTACCGATAACCACTCAGCGCGCTGTTGTTTAAAGATGTTCCACACCAGCACCCGGATTTTTTCATCGCTGCTTAAGGGTGTCCCGGCAGGTAATGCCTGACTTATGCTCGCAAACGACCCCGGAGGCAAGATCCTCTCCGCGGGCATTCCGGCAACATAACGCATGGCATAGGTATTTTTTCGCACTTTTGGAAACGGCCTCTGTAACATGAACCAGCCCGGAAAACGGACTGGTTCTAATGTTATAGGGACTTTAGGTTACACTTTCAACGCAATTTCAGATAAACCGCTTTCCAGTTTTGTAAGTAAGCACTTACTGATGTTATCCCAGCACTACACGAGCGGGTTTATCAAGGCGCCCACTCAGGCTAATCAGCAGGAAAGCGACCAGAACAATCACCGCACCAATCCATGGCGTTTGGGTTAATCCGAAATGTTCAACGGTTTGCCCACCAATGATGGAACCCAGCGCAATCCCAATATTGAACGCGGCAATATTCAGGCCCGATGCGACATCTACCGCGTTGGGTGTATAAAGTTCGGCTTTTTGTACCACGTAAACCTGCAGGCCTGGCACGTTACCAAAGGCGAAGATCCCCATCACCAGTACCGTTATCAGCGCGGCGTATTGCATCGATGCCGTGAACTGGAAAATCATCAGCAGAACAACCAGTGCTACGAAGATAAACTTCAGGGCCGGCACTGCACCATGTTTGTCCGCAAGCTTCCCTCCCCAGATATTACCGATGGCGACGGAGATACCATACCCCAGCAAAATCCAGCTCACTGCACTGGGTGAGAAGCCTGCCAGGTCCTGCATCATCGGAGCCAGGAAGGTGAAAGCCGTGAATACCCCCCCATAGCCGAGCGCTGTGACGGCGTAGATGATCAGCAAACGCGGATGCGTGAGTACCTTGAGCTGATCGCTCAGGCTGGCACTCGCACGTCCTGCAATCGTCGACGGTACCAGCAGCAGGCTGGCAACCAGGGCAATCACCCCCAGTAAAGAGACGACAAGGAAGGTTTCGCGCCAGCCAAAGTGCTGTCCGATAAACGTTCCTAACGGTACACCGGTGACAAGGGCTACAGTCAGACCACCGAACATAATCGCGATGGCGGATGCTGCTTTCTCTTTTGGTACCAGGCTGGTTGCAATAGTTGAACCAATGGAGAAGAACACACCGTGAGCGAGACCGGTCAGCAGCCGGGCAATCACCAGCGTGGTGTAGTCCGGCGCCTGCCAGGCCAGAATATTGCCAGCGGTGAATAACACCATCAGCGCAACCAACAGCTGCTTACGCGGGAAACGTCCCGTCAACGCGGTCAGGACGGGGGCGCCGATGGCAACCCCAAGCGCATAGATAGAAACCAACAGGCCGGCAGAGGGCAGCGAGATTGAAAGCTGGTTAGCTATTGTAGGCACCAGTCCTACGATAACAAATTCGGTCGTGCCAATTGCAAAGGCACTGATCGTCAGGGCAAGTAGCGCCAGTGGCATAAATAACTCCATATCATCAGGATTAAGATGACAGGCAGTATGCGCCAGTGCTTAAATAACAAAAATGGTCAAAATATCAATAGAATTTTGCAGGTGGTGCAACAATGAAAGCAACGTCGGAAGAGCTGACAATTTTTGTCGCCGTCGTCGAAAGCGGCAGTTTTAGCCGTGCGGCCGAGCAGCTGGGGCAGGCTAATTCAGCCATCAGCCGCTCGGTGAAAAAACTGGAGATGAAGCTCGGCGTCAGTCTTCTCAACCGAACGACGCGTCAGCTGAGCCTGACGGAGGAAGGCGAGCGTTACTTCCGCCGTGTGCAGTCCGTCCTGCAGGAGATGGCGGCGGCAGAAACAGAGATTATGGAAACCCGTAGTACGCCACGCGGATTGCTGCGCATTGATGCGGCAACACCGGTTGTTCTTCATTTTCTGATGCCGCTGATCAAGCCTTTCCGCGAACGCTATCCGGAGATGACGCTCTCGTTAGTTTCCTCAGAGACGTTTATCAATCTCATCGAGCGGAAAGTGGATGTGGCGATCCGGGCCGGCACCCTGACCGACTCGAGCTTGCGGGCCCGCCCTCTTTTTGCCAGCTACCGCAAGATAGTCGCGTCACCGCAATACATCGCAGAGCATGGCAAACCAGAGACGGTTGAAGAACTGAAGCAGCACCTGTGCCTGGGCTTCACGGAGCCCGTATCGCTGAACACCTGGCCTGTGGCCTGTCATGATGGTCAACTGCATGAAATCACCAGTGGGTTATCGTCCAACAGTGGAGAAACGCTGAAGCAGCTTTGCCTCGAAGGGAATGGGCTCGCCTGTTTGTCGGACTATATGATTGATAAAGAAATTGCACGCGGTGAGCTTGTAGAGCTGATGGCAGATAAACGTCTGCCTGTGGAGATGCCTTTTAGTGCAGTTTATTACAGTGACAGAGCGGTAAGTACGCGCATACGCGCCTTTATCGATTTCCTGAGCGAACATATAAAAACAGCTCCCGGGGGAGCTGTGTGAGGGTTTAGGCTACAGAGGAAAGGGTCAATATTAATCCCAGTCAGGTGCCAGACCTTCAGGGCTGACCAGACGATCGTTGCATTCCAGGGCAGCGATCGCTTTTTTGTCTTCGTCGTCCAGCTGGAGATCCCTCGCTAACAGGTTGCTGGCCAGGTTTTCACGTCGGGTTGAAGAGGGGATCACGGCGTAACCTTCACCCATCGCCCATGCCAGAATCACCTGTGCAGCCGTTGCGCTATGTTTTTCTGCGATACGATTAATCACGTCATCTTTCAGTGCCTTACCGTAGGCCAGGGTCATATATGAGGTGATGTGGATGCCGTGCTGTTTTGCCCAGTCCACGACTTTGCGGTTTTGCAGGTAGGGAGAGAGTTCAATCTGATTGGTTGCAATGTTTTCTGACCCCACGGCGGCAATGGCTTTTTCCATCAGCGGGATGGTGAAATTAGAAATACCTATTTCACGCGTTAAGCCCTGCTCTTTCGCTTCACGCAATGCCTGCATGAACTCCTCGACTGACACGGCATCGTTCGGTGATGGCCAGTGGATCAACGTCAGATCCACATAGTCGGTACGCAGTTTTTCCAGGCTCTCTTTCAGGCTGGGGATCAATTTGTCTTTGCTGAGGTTTTCAATCCAGATTTTGGTGGTGATGAAAAGCTCGCTGCGCGCTACGCCGCTCTCTTCGATCGCCTGACCAACGGCAGCTTCGTTATCGTAAATCTGCGCCGTATCAATTGCGCGATAGCCAAGTTCAAGTGCAGTTTTAACGGATGCGATAACAACGTCGTCTTTCAGGCGGAAAGTGCCCAGACCCAGTGCAGGGATAGTCATGTAATCCTCGTTATTCATAATGATTGTTAACTGAGGAGGATTATCGCTGCTGCCGTTATGCAGAAAAAGAGCGTTTAACGCAGAGGATTTTTGCTGATTTGGCAATAATGATACGACAGATATGAAAAAATCCCTGAGCGTTAACTCAGGGCTTTTAATAAGTGGCGGAACGGACGGGACTCGAACCCGCGACCCCCTGCGTGACAGGC
>NZ_JBDKEE010000040.1:0-21266 GCF_051130085.1 Enterobacter sp. PTB | reverse complement strand
AACTGACCAGGCTGAGCGCCGGGGAACGGCTGGCGGGTTTTATTTATGACCTTGCTGTCCGCTACGGTTTTCAGGGCATTGTCATGCGGGACTTTCGGTTGCCAATGCTGCGCTGTGATATCGCGAACTATATCGGCGTCACGCCGGAAACGGTGACCAGGGAAATCATAAAGCTGGTCGATGCTGGCGCATTCCTGTTCAGTGGGCGGCAAATCACAGGGTTACGACCAGGCATTATGACCCAACGGGCAGGCGATATGCTGTCGTGCCGGAACGATGAACCATTATCAACAACAACGTGGGGGGCCAGGTATGGTCAGTGATGCGATAGCTGAAAAGCTGGAGGACGCCGGGCTGTGGCGAAGAGCGGCGGCCCGATGGCTGGCCGTGATGGACAGGTGTGAGACGGACGCCCAGCGTGAATGGGTCAGCCAGAAGCGGCGGGCGTGCTATTCGAAACTTGCGCCGCCGGAGGATGAGAAACTGAATATCCGCGCCCTGAACCGGGCTGCTAATCAGGCGCAGGACAAAATGGGCATTCGTCAGCCCAGTGGGGCGGCATTCAGAATTAAACCACAAAAAAAAGATAAATAGTTACGGGTAAGCTGGCTGGTGTTGCTCTGGTTGACCCGGCGGGTCTCCCTGTCACATTTTCAACGGTGATATTCCCTCAACACACAGGAGATGTTGCCATGCCAAAGTTATCCGTTGTTCTTCTGGGCGCTACGCTGTCCCTCTTCGCTACAGGTACATTTGCAGCTGTATCGGCCTCTCAGATGAATCAGCCCGTTCAGCACGCACAGGCTACCACGCTCAAACAGGATGCTGCTAAGGCGTCGAAGAAGCATGTTAAAAAGAAAACGGTACGTAAAGCAAAGAAAAAAGCTGTTCGTGCAGTAGTGAAATAATACAACATGGCGGTTTTCTTTCACAGAGAACCGTCCCCTGATAACGGACGGCGATTAAACGAAAAGTTATATTGATCATTAATGTCCTCTACAATTCTTTTTTAACTTTAAATATACAGCCACTAATCCATCCGGAATATTACAGTATTACAGTCTCTGTATTTAAATGGGAATTTTCATGCATAACCCAGAATCCATGAATGCCAGTGCATTTAATGCACGCTCACGGGCTGCGAAAAAAAGCACGCTGGTCAGCGTTGCGGTGAATATCTTGCTGTCACTTTTTCAGATAACGGTGGGGCTGTTTTCCGGCTCGCAGGGGCTGATTGCTGACGGTATACATTCCCTCTCGGATTTGGTCGCCGATTTTGTTGTGCTGATCGCTAACATCAAAAGTCGTAAACCATCGGACAGCGATCACCACTACGGGCACTGGCGCTATGAGAATGGTGCATCGATGATACTGGGAGCGTTGTTATTTTTTGTGGGGATGGGGATGCTCTGGTCGGCTATCGGGAAAATATTACATCCTGAAACCATCCCGACGGTCCACGTTATCGCCCTCTGGGTAGCTCTGGGCGCACTTGCCGCCAAGGAGCTGCTATTCCGCTATATGCTCGCTGTCGCGACACGGATTAAGTCTTCACTGCTGATTGCCAATGCCTGGCATGCCCGTTCAGATGCGGCGTCATCGCTGGTAGTCGCGATCGGTATCATCGGGAATCTCATGGGGCATCCGTACTGCGATCCGATTGCGGCGCTGATTGTCGGCGTGCTGGTGGCCCGCATGGGGTATTCATTTGCGTTCAATGCCCTGCATGATTTGATGGACCGTTCAGTGGATCCTGTTACAGAGCAGGCAATCAAAGAGACTCTTCTTGCCACGCCCGGTGTTGCTGGACTCCATGACCTGAAAACCCGAAAGTCTGGCGATCTCATTCTGGTGGATGTGCATATTGAGGTTCCTGGTGAACTTTCAGTTATTGCCGGACACGATATTGCGGTCGATGCACATAACCGGGTGATGGCAGACCACAATGTTCTCAACGTAATGATTCATATCGATCCACATGGGTCTGCCGACAATTGCAGGACGGTATTTTCCCCCTCAAACAAGGATAGTGGGAAGTGAAAAAAAGGAAGGATAAAGCGCCGGGTAGTATCAGCCCAGTGAAGGGGGCATCGGATCCACGTAACCACAGGACATACTGGACGTTAGCCGAAATTGCCTTTCTGGAGAAACATTACGGTAGCATGCCGGTTAAGGAAATATCGGCAGAACTCGGGCGCAGTATTAGAGGGATTCAGGGGATAGCGTTTAACCTGGGGCTTTCAAAACCACGGGCTGATTCGTGGAGCGAACAGGAAATGGAGATACTGAAAACATACTACAACTACGGTAAAGGGCTGGAGAAGGTTCAGGCATTATTACCGGGTCGTTCCACCACGGCAATTACAGTGCGGGCAAACCGGGCTGGGCTGGCTCCGGAAAGGCACCCATGGACTCCCCGGGAGCAACAATTTTTAAAGAAACATTATGGTAGCATGCCTGTCGAGGATATTGCAAAAGCACTCGGCAGGACGGTCAGGGCCGTGAGAGGTGCTGTAGTCATATATAAACCGGACAAGGTGCAAATTACTCCCCGCTGGACTGAGC
Organism: Enterobacter sp. PTB; assembly: GCF_051130085.1. Lineage (NCBI taxonomy): Bacteria > Pseudomonadati > Pseudomonadota > Gammaproteobacteria > Enterobacterales > Enterobacteriaceae > Enterobacter > Enterobacter sp. PTB. The sequence goes on along the minus strand of NZ_JBDKEE010000040.1, from coordinate 18,701 downwards.
AGGAGCTGGCGATAATACGCACTCACTACCTCAGTGATTTGGCTTATGTTCTGTCTCAGTTACCGGACAGAACCCGGGATGCCATTCGGGTGCAGGCAATAAAAATGAATATACGATTAAAGACGCGCTGGAGCGAAGAGGAAGAGCAGATTGTGCGAGAGTTTTATCCAGTTATGGGTAAAAAGGTTGCTGATAAGTTACCGGGGCGAACTGCCCTGGCTATTATGTACTGTGCAATGCGCCTGGGGTTAACAAAATAACGGGGCTGAATATCAGCGTGCAAGATTACGATAAACCAGCTGATTTATTCACATTTTTTTGACAGGTTTTACCACGAAAATATTTAATTGACTGTTTATTTAAAGGTGTAAGGATGAGTGATGTGATTTATGATTGTTACTGGGAAGGCCCTTTTAGTTTAGACGAAGTGCAGGATAAAATTGTCAGCAGAAATAACGGGCATTGTTTATACCAGATATACGGAGACCATCCCTGCTATGGGAATGACGTTTTGTTATATATCGGCCAGACCAGAAAAGGGATAGATCAGCGATTCAAACAACATAATCGTCGTTTTTCTGCGCAATGCAATAAGGTGACCGTGTTTATTGCTTCCTGTGGTGAGTTTACGACCTGGAAAAACTGGCATGGTACGGAAGCATATACGTTACCCGCTGTCGATGAACTTGATGCTATTGAGGCCTTACTCATTTATGCGCATCAACCAGCATATAACAGCCGGGAAAAATGCCAGCCGATATTCTCAGGCCATGATTTTCGGATATTCAACACCTACAGAAGAAAAGCACTGATGCCTGAGATTAGCACATTGTTTTACCGTGACGATGTTAATTCGGTTGAGTGTGATAATCTGCCTAAAGTTCAATAATCCCCCAATCTGGAGTGCCGTTTGACAGTACCACTACCTAAACGCCCAACTGAAGAACTTGCTCACCTTGCCTGGTGCATCCTCGTGGCCGTTGGCCTTGCCAGACAGGAAGGTAAAGCGCCTTCAGGGCTACAGACGCATATGTTCATCATGCAGTGGTTGCTGACGGCACAGAAACGTAAGCTGTTTCCCCGAACGTTAGCATCGGACATCATCTGGCTGCAGGAGCAGGGTAAGCGTTACGGACCATCAGCGCGGCTTTACAGCAAGGTTGAGTACATCTGGCTCGCCAGCTCCGGCGAGCTTACTCAGCAGAGTACACTGTTTCGCTTTACGTATATGATTGACACTCTTCGGGCAATGGGCTGGAAAGATATGCTGTTGTCAACAAAAGAATGGGCCGCTGGTGGAACCCCGGCAGGTAATGTCTGTGCGATCTACACCCCGAAAGACGAGCTGCATCAGGTGTTCACCGACAAGGGCGAACTCATCAAACCGATGGCGCTGCGGCTTACTGGCGATATCAGCGGTATTCCCGCATTACTGGCACAGTGTAATCTGCACGCTGAACGGTTGCCTGATGATGACGGATATGTCGTTTATCAACTATTGCCAGAATCGGGAAATGTACATTCTTCAGCACCGTAGCAGGGTTAAAGCTGGTGGTAAAAGAAAACAAAAAAAGAATACTGTCATAAAAGGACGCCCAGCCACGAAGGTTGAGCATCCTGTTTTTTTATTTAACATGCATGATGTTATAACATTACAATAAAATCATTCTGGCAGAGCACCCGCCAGATTCTTCGCTGAAACACTGCTGGTAGATTGTTCCGGTGCCGCAGGGGATGGCGCCGTAGCCGTCAGCACGACTGGTGGAGCCGCTCCCGGCTGGATGTTCAGAAACGACGCCAGCATCGTGCGCAGTGTTTCCGGGCTGGTGTTGTCTGCCAGCAGCGCGGCCAGTACAGACGGCAATCGGTTGTCAATCTCGCCCAGCGCAATACCTGCAAGTAATGCCGTTCGTGATAGTTCACCGCGATCGCCCCTGTGATGCGCCTCAATCCGGGCATCCGCAAAACGTTCGCTGGCATGCGAATCAGGGCGAAGGTAAATCAGCACTTTTCTGCGGTTCATTGCTACCTCCGTCAGCCAATGGCTTTCAAACCGCGTACCAGCGCGAACTGTGGATCCTGAGCCACAAAGAAACGCTCTTCGCGCAGGTTAACATGAATACGAATGTCATCAGCCAGCAGACAGGCTCCGCCGCCTACGACAGCGACGTGGGTATAGCCTTTAAAGCGATCAACCGCTTCCAGTACCCGCGCACGGTAACGCGCGATACCGCTGTGGATTGCCTGTTTTATGGCATCTACAGAATGTGGATCGTTAATATTGTTCGCCAGGTAGGTATCGTCGAACCGTTTGATGATCAGCCGATCTACGTTGTAACGGGACAGCGCCATACCTGCTTTGCGTAACGCCTGCTGCACTTCATCGGTCACCAGCGATACGCCTAACGCCGGATCGCCGTAGATGCGTGATACCGAGGACATCTGGCCCGCCACCTGTGAGATATCCAGCGTTGTTCCCCCGAGGTCAACAATCAGCACTGAATTAGACGACGAGAGTTGATCGCACAGCGCAATCCCGGCAGGAATGGACTCCGGGCGCACGGTAACGCGAGTGATGGTAAACAGGTGACCGTTATTCAGTACCACCGGTTGCAGCAGGCTCTGTTTCTTGCGCTCAATGTTATCAAGCCGGTACTGAGCATCTTCGTCGTAGAACTCTGCCAGCGGCAGCGTTACCACAATATCCACACACTGCGGTGCAAGCCCACAGGTTCGTAGCGCGTGATGGACTGCAACGGCATTGAGTGGGCTGTATTGCCATTCGATATTACTGGTGGTGAGGGAATCGGGGGAAATGAGATCGAACGAGTATTTCTCCTTGCCTGCCGTGTAGTTAAACTGCTCGCCGTTGCCAAACGTGGCTGACCAGCCTCTTTTGAAGCTGTTAGGGCTGATATGAGTGAACGTTTTGCCGTGCTGCTCCCACAGCATTTTTATATGAGTCGAACCATCGTCGATATAAATGCGCATTATGTTGCCTCCTTGAGCCATAAATGAGTCGAAAATGAGATGTACAGATTTGTTTGATTCAGGACAGACGGTGTTTGCACCAGTACAGAGCACATTCAGAGAATATGTTGAGAATTCAAAGATTTTCTAACTGTGTGAATACATTTGTATATCAGGAATAAGGAAGGGGAACATTCTGAAGATAACGGGGGTGCCAGCCATAAATGTAGCCGGGCCCCATTATGGATAGAAAAGAAAGCCGATTTGAAAGGGGACTGCAGAAGGGTGATGGCGGGTTGTGTTATGCATGAATGTTTATATTCAGTCGCATTATGTTTTCTGCAATTCCCTGAGTGTTAATGGAACGGCCACTTTGGTATTAATGAACTGTAGCTGTTCATTCTGACCAGTTGAGCGTAGTTAGTTATCTGGTTGTCATAGGAAAGCCTCATTATACTGTCAATTGATGCGCTGTTGCTGGCCGTATATTTATACTCGCTGCCATCATCATTTTTTATGTCAAAATAAGCATTCATCAGAACAGGTTTCTGATTCTGAACTAAGCTCCATTGTAATACCTGAACAGCACGCTCTCCCAGGGGGAGGGACTGAGTATTATGAATGTCAGTATCCAGTTTAGACAAATCCATCTGAAATCTTTTGCGCATTTTTTCCTTATTGTCTTGCGAAATGATATCGTTGACGGGTAATGACAGCCCATCCATCAGGTGTTGAGTATATGCTTTACTTGATTCATGTCCTTTTATTTCCGCTGACTTTTGCAGGGTTGAGTAATCTTTGACTCCCTTTAACTCACATTTATATTCAACAACTTTCCTTCCCATCTTATCTGTTGACTGTGTCCAGTTTGCTGAATTGCAAATTGTTCTGTGGTCAAGCATGTTTCCAACATTTAGAGACTGGTCATACCCGTAAACAAGAGATTTAACGCTATCAATTTCTGTATCATTACAACCCTGAAGAAAAAGGAAGGGCAGCAACAGGCCGTATTGTTTCAATTTAACACTCCGGAATTGTTAATTGTCATTATCTGTAGCTCGGGCATCGTCTGGATACCCGGATTACAATCAATGTATTGCTTATTCGTTGACAATCCAGCCATCAGCATCATCTGTATCAGTATTAATTTTATCATTGACCGGTTGATAAATATTGCTTAACTGAGTATGGAAGTAGTCTTTGCATTTAATTTGCTTGATTAACTTTTTATCCTTAAAGATACCAAGGTTACTCACTGTACCTTGCCCTGTTTCACTGAAATAAGTGACATAATCAAATTTACCATTGGTGAAACGATAATACACACCTTCATTACTGGCAAAGCTAACATGCCCAAATGTCATAGTGTAGTAGTCGTTGGGGTTATTGGGTAATGCCAGTTCAGAGGGTTTGCCCGGCTTTCCATAGACATATGTCAGATTTTCACCGTTCCATGCGACTTTAACCTCACGACCATTGGTTAACTGGCATTGCATTACCGTGGTATCGGCAGCTGTTGCAGTAGCAAGTGACGAGAGTAATAAACAGAATATGACTGTTATTGATTTAAACATTATGGTCTCACTTATTTCTTTTGATTATTTTTTTATGAAAAAGCCTCGCGCATTATTGATTGAGGCTTTCATTACAGGTTGGGTTTATTTGTTTTTATCTCTTCTTTCTGCCTCTTTTTTTAAAACATCTGGAATTTGCTTCACAGAAGCATTAATGAAGCGTCGAATGAGTTTTGACTTTATATACATAAAGAAAATGATAATTGCGATGAAAGCGATTAGGACAGGCATTATGTGTAATCCCAGTTACTTTCATTACAGCCAGGACATCGTACTTTAAACCCTGAAACCAGTCCTGCAATAAAGTCTGGTCTGGAGAAGTTAGACAAACCTGCTCTTTCAGCTTTATCCTTCCCTGCTTGTCCAATAACAAGACCTGCCATTTTTGACGTTGAGACCTCTTCATTACATGATTTACATTTAAACATTGAGTTATCCTTAGGGTTATTTAATCAGGAGTATTGAGTAACGCTCTTTCGACATATCGGACACGTATGGATACGTATGATATTGTCACTCTTGAATACCATGATTTTCTTCCAGTGACAGCATGTGCAACGCCAGGTAACTATACGAAAATACCGGCACACCATTGTCTACTCCACAAATAAACTGACGTTTATTACACCTGTATTTTAGGGGGGGATTTAAATATAGTTAATAGATATATATTTAATTTTCTGGGTAATCAGATTTGTTCATTTCATGAAACGATTCATTACACCATGAACAAACACTGACAGGCTGTATTCTCCCTTATTGTTCTTGATCAACATTGGTTCGAGTTGCTCAAGATCTCGATAAATTGTTTTTCTACTGACACTGAATTTTTCCTCAAGCGTTGAGACATGGTTCGAACCTGTCTGATAAAGCTCAATAACGATTGAAATCATTCTTGAACCTCTTGTTTGACGTTCCCGCATATATTCTCCATTTTGTATTTGTTGTTTACATTCAGATGTTATCTGGATTGATTATCGATTGGAAAGTACTTATTTACGTAAAATAACGTTCCACTCGCGTGTTTTATTAATTTGTCAGTTTAGTGACAAAATGACTCTTTTTGCTAAATAGTGATCATGGAAACTTCATTATTTACTTTTTATTAAAATCAATTGGTTATGACTCCATTTAATCTGCACTTTAAATATTGCGGATTAAGAGCATGACCAGAGTGACAGTGATGTGTCATTTGACTTTTTGTGCTATTTTGACTCACGATTCATTAAATGTGTGTTCACAGTCCACACAGCAGTATTCATCAAAAACTGTCCCGTCCAGTTTCTCTCCTGCTACGGATCCTGCCAGTGCGCCTGCACCCGCGCCAAACAGAAAGCCCAGAATACCTCCTGCAAGAGTACCAACGACAGGAATTGCTGAGCCGATCAGCGCACCTGCTGAGGCACCTTCCAGCCCTGCGATGCCTCCCGCGACAGTTCCAAGGCTTCCACCGATGTTTTTTCCGACATGCCTTTTCAGCACATTTGTTGAGTGGCAAGATGGACATTGCATATACTTTTCCTTGATTGAGATAATAAAAAAGCCTGTCTGAATGAACAGACAGGCTCGTGTGTGAAATGGGTTGTCAGGGGGAAAGCATCACATTTCAGCGGGTAACGGGAAACTGGTTACCCTGTTTTCTTTGAGAATTCATAAGGGGTGACATATCCACCACGATTTGCATCGAGGTAATCAGCCCACCACTGCATCATTTGCTTACGTTCATCAAGATGTTCTGCAAGATAAATATAAGCAGCACGGACGTTACTTCTTTCCTGGTGACTCATCTGCCGCTCCACGGCATCTTTTGACCACAGGCCGGATTCGATCATGGCACTACATGCCATAGTACGAAAGCCGTGGCCGCAGATGTCGGTTCTGGTATCAAATCCCATCTTACGTAATGCCTTATTGATGGTGTTTTCGCTCATCGGTTTATAAGGATTGTGAGCCCCGGTAAAAATCAAATCGAATTCACCGCTGATCTCACGGATCTGTTCCAGTATCTCAACGGCCTGCTTACTCAATGGAATAAGATGTGGTGTGCACATTTTGGCACCACGCGTGGAGAACCTGACTCCGGTAATCTCTTCACGCTTGTCAGGAAGTGTCCAGAGTGCGCGTTTGAAGTCAATTTCAGGCCATCGGGCAAAGCGTAACTCACTGGAACGGATGAAGATGAGCAGAGCCAGTCTGATAGCCAGTATGGTGAGAGGTTGCCCATGATAGGTGTTCATTTTTTCCAGCAGGTCAGTGACGCTGTTAAAAGGCAGGGCGGGATGGTGTTCAGACTTCTGTGAGGAGATCGCGCCTCTCATATCCAGAGCAGGGTTATAGCTGATATAGGCGTTCTGAACAGCAAAGCGCATTATGTTGATAATACGGCTTTGCAACCGGCAGGCCGTATCAATGTTATCCCTTGCCTCCACCACTTTAACGGGTGCCAGCAGATCGCGGGTATTCAGTTTCGCGATATCACATTCTCCGAGTGTCGGGAACAGATGTGTTTCCAGTGAAGTGAGCACTCGCCTGGCATGCGCGGGCTCCCATTTTCGATTGCTTTTGTGCCATTCACGGGCCACATCAGCAAAGGTACGGATGTTTGTGTCCCCTTTCTTCTGGTCACGTTTTTCCTGGTTGGGGTCGATACCGTTAGCGAGTTGTTTTCGGGCCTCATCGCGTCGGAGTCGCGCTTCAGCTAATGAGATTTCGGGGTAGGGGCCGATAAGATAGGTCTGAGGCTTTCCCGCGAAGTGATAGAGAAAGCGCCAGCGTTTTGAGCCCGTACTGAAAACGAAAAGATAGAGTTTGTCTGCGTCGTAGATTTTGATGAATTTTTTGTCTGCAGGGCATTTTGCATTGCGGACAGCCATATCAGTGAGTGCCATAAAAAACGCCTCTTTCGCCACTATTCTGAGGTACCGATTTTATCGAACTAAATATACCTCGAATGATACCTCAGAAAAGATGTTGATGTGGGGAGAATCAGGTTGAGTTCAGTAGACTATCAGGAGAAGGAAAGGTTCGTAAGTTGCGGACTTAGAAAAGAAAAATGGACGTCAGTTGACGTCCATTGATAATAGGGTGGTGCCCGGACTCGGAATGAATTTAGATTTGTAGGTATATTGATGCATATGGATTTTATTGTGTTCTATAAATAATAAGGCCCCCAGTAGGGCCCCCTTCTGCAGAGCGTCAAAATTTGACGGTTGAACGGGAATTTTCACGTCCATTTGAACTCTTTTTGATGGCTCAGTGCTCTGGCCTTTTGCGGAATCGTACTGAGCACCAACAGCGTTTGAAAATGATATCATAAAATGGCTCCTTACTGTTGAGTGGGCAACGCCCCCGGATAGTGCCGGGCGATAATGTCATTCAGCTTATCGACCAACTCTGGTCGTTTGAAGCTGATATGCGCCGTTCCTTTCTGAAAGTATTTTATCGCAAACATCTCATCCTCATAGCGGGTGCTGTGCCTGTTCTCATGGATATGGTCGCCGAGACGACGGGTAACGTCAGCGCGGTTGTCGGGAACCGGCTTACCATCCAGAAGCATCAGCATACGCTCAAGGTCAGCCAGGCGGTCACGCTGCCAGCCCCAGTTAAGCCCAAATCCCCAGCGGTCATATTTGACCAGTCCCGTCACAATGATTTTTGCGCCAAATTTGCAGGGGCTATTGGTCTTATAATTCCAGCTCAGCCCTTTGAACACATTTATCACTCCGCGCTCAAACACCTCCCCCTTGTTCAGATGCAGTTGCTCAAAGGTGCTCAGAATATTGGCTTCACTGACGGCAGGAATATCCTCCCCTTCAAGGTTTTTGTACCACTCGTCACGGGCCTGAGCATCCATCAGGCTCAGCATCCCCGATTTCTTCATCAGATCTTTCCAGATACTGCGATCAATATTGCGGGTGATCGCCTTCATCGCGGTTTCGGAGCTCTCCATCAGCCAGCAGTCATAACGGTATTGCCGCACTCCCCATTCATTCGCTTTGCCCCCGCCAATACTGTCGGTTAATGCAGAAATATCATCAAGTTGCTGTATCAACGTTTCAATTTGTGCCAGCGCGGCATTACGTCCCGTGACAATACGCTCAATGCTGGTGGAGCAAATCACGTCTGCGTGGCCGGTTAATACTTCGGGTTCGGTGAGAGTAAGGTCTGACATCATTTTTATTTCCTTTATATAAAGCAAAGCACCAGCCGGTGAGGGCTGGCGCTTATGCGTGTGTAATGAGTACGGACAGGGGTTAATCTGTTCCGGCCTTTTGCAGAAGCTGCAGATGGCGGAAATCGCGAACGTCCTGACGCGCACGTTCAATCCAGGGCAACAGCACTGCTGAATCGGTGTTGTCCTGCAGCCAGCCAATCAGAATGTTGAGTGCCGCTTCGGTGGTTAATTCCGGCAGGTGAAAACCTTGTGGAGATTGAGGTTGGGTTACCAGTCAAAGGTAGCGAAGCCGGGCAGCAATTCACCCAGAGCATCCAGATGGATAATTCTGATGGCATAGCGATGTACCAGCGTCACGATTAGCCGACGACAGGCCTTCGATAATCCCCGCTTCTTAAGCTGGAGTACCGGGTACTGCCAGGCATCCAGATAAATCAGATAACCGGATCCGGTATAGCTAATCCATTCACTGTCACCATGATCTTCATGCTGGTGCGAAAGGGTATACAGCAGGCTGTTATCAGCTTCGGAGATATGGGCGGTACTGCACTGAATGCCATTCAGCCGGGCAACGGGCGGAAGCGGATCTTCAACAACCAGCTTCCCGGGGGAGTCAGCAACGCGAAGCGAATAACCGTTGTCACAGACCACATCGATCAGCGCAGCCAGTTCAATGCCGTCAATATCGACGGCTACCAAAGAGCTACTGCCGCGCGATACCGATGCACGCATCGTCATTGCCCGTCGCCTCATCGCCGAGCGCTGCTTATACGGTGTTGACCTCAACCCGCTGGCAGTCGAACTCGCCAAGCTTTCCATCTGGCTAGTAACGTTAGCTAAGGGCCGACCATTTGGGTTTCTTGACCACAATTTACGTTGCGGTGACAGTTTGCTAGGCATCCATCGGATGGATCAACTTACCCAGCTTTCGATGAGTCCTACAACTCAAGGACAGCTGCGTCTGTTTGGTAAAGATATCAAGCAGGCCGTGCACGAAGCCATTGCGCTGCGCCAGCAATTACGTGAAACACCTATCCGTAATATGCACGATGTGGAATCTATGGCAGAGCTGAATGCCAATGCACGAGGCAGACTAAATGTGCCGGAATGTATTGCAGACGCGTTTATTGGGGAAGTATTTGCTACTGGCGGCAATGCCGTAGCATTGGAAACAGCTTTAGCATCTCTTGCCATCCAAGCCGAGCAAGCTATGGAAGGTGATAATGAACAATTAGCGTTAATGCAGCAAAGGGCAATCACTGCTTTTTCTACTGATTTGCCCACCGGTAAGCTGTCTCGTAAACCTTTCCATTGGCCATTAGAATTTCCTGAGGTGTTTGAGCATTGTGGAGGATTTGATGGCATTGTAGGTAACCCCCCTTTTCTTGGAGGAAAGCGTATCAGCACTGTGACAGGAGCTGCCTACAACGAATGGCTTTCCATTGAACATCCAGGAGCTGGTAAAAACGCTGATTTGGTAGCGCATTTCTTCCGCCGTGCTTGGAATATTATTCGAGGCAGTGGTAGTTTCGGATTTATTGCTACAAACTCTATTGCGGAGGGCGATACTAGAAAAGGTGGGCTTGAATGGATGCTGAACGATGGAGCTATCATCTACGCAGCCTATCCTAACGAACCCTGGCCAGGAAAAGCAGCTGTCGTTACAAGTCGTGTGCATATCCACAAGGGCGTATGGAAAGGTCAACGCAATTTACTCGGAAATAAGAAATCTTTCATTTCAGCATTCCTATCTGATCGTGAGGAATGGAGTCCGAAGCGACTGAAAGCGAACGCGGGTTTAGCATATCAAGGCTCGATCGTACTAGGTAAGGGTTTCTTACTCTCCCCTGTTCAAGCTCGCAGGATGTTGGATGCAGATCCTAGAAACGCCGAGGTGATCTTCCCCTTCATAAACGGAGATGATCTCAATTCGGACCCAGAGCAGAAACCAAGCCGTTGGGTAATCAATTTCTGGGATTGGCCGGAAAAAAAAGCAGCTACTTACAAAGAACCTTATGAATGGATCAAAGAAAATGTGTACCTTGAGCGGCTGGGTAAGAGCAAAGAAAAGTCCTACCGCGACATCATGTCTATGTGGTGGTTGTTCTGGCGCCACCGTCCGGAACTCTACCATGTAATTGGTCGTGGTCATCATTTCGAATGCCACCCAAATAACTGGTCACCCAATGGAGCACTGTCTTCAAAAGTGATTGCGATCACGCGTGTCAGTAAGACACTAGCTTTCTCATTTGTCGATTCCAACATTGTGTTTTCAGATGCTACCGTTGTGTTCTCACACAATCGTGGTAGAAATTTTGCTCTGTTACAATCGAATATACATGCTGTCTTCGCATGGCAGCATGCATCAAGACTCAAGACAGACTTGCGATACAGCCCTACAGATGCGCTTGAACCATTCGTTTTCCCGGATGGATTCAATGATGTAAAGGACTGTTTGCTTGATGACTTAGGTAATAGGTTCCATGAAGCACGCATTGAAATTATGCTTGCTGATCGCATCGGTCTGACTAAGTTTTATAATCGCTTCCATACACACACCGAACGCGATCCCCGTATTGAGGGATTACGCGCATTGCAATGTGAAATGGACATTAGTGTCACACACGCCTACGGCTGGGACGATCTCGATCTCGGGCACGGCTTCCACGAAGTACCATATCTGCCCGAGAGAGATCGCGTCCGTTTCACTATATCGGAGACTGCCCGTGTCGAAGTACTGCAGCGGTTGTCAGAACTGAATCGCCTTCGCTATCAGGAGGAACTTGCTGCTGACTTGCATGTAAAAGCGGCTAAAGCTAAGAGATTAAGCACGCCACGAAAATAATCCCCAACATTAATTTCAAACTAAGTTTGAGTTTGAGAAAGGTAGTTCATTAATGATCAACGCAACCCCCGTTGATCTTGTTGTCACGGCTCAAAATTTCGTCTAGAGCGGTATGGAGGGAAATAATGATAAATGATAAACCAACCAGATCACCTAATGCATGGTTCGCGATTGACCGTGCCCAAGTGAAAGATCCGACCTTAGCCCTCTATACGCAGCGCTTAAAAGGCGAGCGAGAACTCAATCAAGGCATCTCAAATGACGATTGGATCGTGATTCTAGATACCTCAGGCCATATCACGCGAATCGGACGCATTCTGCGTATTCGTTCCGATCTTGAAAGTACTACGCTGTTTTTCGATCGCATGTTGCACGTCAAGCCATCTATTTCGGTTGGTATGACCTCGCTGACACTACCAGCAAAAGGAAGTTCTGGTCGTATTCAATGGAAAGAATTCATTGAAATGCTCCCAAATGCACTGAATACGAATATTGCTGAAATACCAAAAATCGGGGATCAAACCTATATCCGCGAACTGCTGCAATTGGCTGTGATGGACGACTTGCTTGGCCCTGCTGGTGGCCCTAATGAGCTCATCGTCGATATGGGTGTACGCGACCGCTACCTAGTTGGCAAGCTAGCCCCACGTGAAGCAGCCGAAAGAGGGCAGGAGTATCCTATTGATGCTGAAGATATTGAAGATGAAGAGCCAGACCTGATCGTCAAGGCGAAGACTGCAAAGGTGAACTCTCCCCCAGTCCTTGGTAGCGGCGAAACCGATACGGCAGAAGAGATCGATGCAGCCAGCAATCAGTCATTGGTGCCCAGTAGCCTCGGCATGACTTTCTGCGTGGATGGCGACGTCGATCGGATCGAGATCGAAGCGTGTTGGGGGCGATATGAGCGTGTGCCAAATGATGAACATCAATTCTTTAAGTCCAATGGGCAAAAAGCTAAGGTTTGGAAACGCATTCCTTGCGGCGGCAAGATCGTACTCCCCCTGATCGAAGGCTCGATTTCACACAATGCTCCGGATAGTACTTCCCCGGAAGTTAGAGTGCAGGGCTCTATTCGAGCCAAAAATGACAATGGTGATCGACTGATTACACTCTTCCTCGTTAATGCGCAGGAAGAACCGGATACAAACCGTGATACGGCATGGGTGTTTCAACCAGAGCTGATCGTTCGAGCAGAGAAAGATGCTGCCAAGCCTGCCATTTTCAGGCGCAGGCCGGTACTAGATGCAGATGGTATGGACCCAGAGCGCGAAGCACTTGAGATGATCTACCGAGATCGTGTCGAGTTCGCCGTGGGTCATGGAGTTGCAGTTCATGCAGAAATAGCGGATGACGTCACACTAGCCACCGAAGTGCGTACCACAGTGATGCCACAGTACGAAGTTCAGGCAACTGAGACTCCTGGGCTTGAGCTATCCGATCGTCCAGCTATGCGAGAAATGGTCAGCAGTGGTCTGCTTGATATGCAACGACTAGCCACTTTGGACATTGACCCATTAGTTGATGCCTTGAGTGTGCTAACTAATGACTACGCTACCTGGATTGATGAACAGAACTTGAATGTGAGCAGCAAGGCCAAGGGCTTCAAAACCCAAGCCCAAGCGGCCTTAGATCGTTGTCAGGAGATCCATACCCGCCTGCAACAAGGTATCAATACACTTAAGCATAATGAGAATGCTCTGGCGGCCTTCCGTTTCGCCAACCAAGCGATGGCCACGCAGCGTATACGCAGCTTGTATGCACTTGCCATGCGCCGAGGCGAGGACGTTACCCTAGATAAGTTCGATGCTCTGAAGAACCGCAGCTGGCGTCCATTCCAGTTAGCTTTTCTGTTGCTGTCGATTCCATCCCTTGCGGATCCGTGTCACCCAGACCGAGTCAAACCTATTGAGGCTTATGCGGACCTGTTGTGGTTTCCTACCGGGGGTGGTAAGACTGAAGCCTATCTGGGTGTAGCCGCCTTCACCATGGCCATTCGACGTATGCAGGGCAATCTAGGCGGGTACGATAGCTCACGTGGTTTGACTGTGATAATGCGTTACACCCTTCGTTTGCTGACACTGCAACAGTTCCAGCGAGCTACAGCACTTATTTGTGCAATGGAAGTGCTGCGACGCGAGGCACTAAATAAGGGTGATAAGTCCCTCGGAACGGAGCCATTCACTATTGGCCTATGGGTCGGCAATAAAGTGACTCCGGGAACGACTGAAGATAGCCATAATGCTATCGAAAAAACACGTAACCCGGGTAGTTATAATGCGGGAACAGCCTCACCCGTCCAACTGACCAGCTGTCCATGGTGTGGTACCGAAATCATTCCTGGGCAAGATGTCGAAGTTAAAAAGGATAAAGCTGGCGGCCGAACGTTTATCTATTGTGGTGACAAAAAAGGACGTTGCGAATTTTCCAAGGGAAAGTCCAGCAAGCAACTACACCCTGGAATACCAGTACTGGTGGTAGATGAAGAAATCTACCACCGTCCTCCGACAATGATGATTGCCACAGTGGATAAGTTCGCCATGATGGCATGGCGTGGCCAAGTGCGGACTCTTTTTGGCCGAGTTGAAAAAGAATGTGAGCGGCACGGTTTACTATGGCCTGGGGCCAATTGCACTGGAAACCACCAAGCATTCAAAGGACAACCTTCAGCTAAAGTGAAGGCCATCCCCCCCATCCGACCACCTGATTTAATAATCCAGGATGAGTTCCACCTAATAAGTGGGCCACTGGGTACCATGGTAGGTTTGTATGAAACTGCCGTCGATGAGCTGTGTAGCTGGACGCTCAACGGAAAAACAGTAAAACCGAAAATCATCGCCTCAACGGCGACGGTGCGCAAAGCCAAAGAACAAGTAAATAATGTATTTATGCGTCAAGTTTCGGTATTCCCGCCACATGGACTAGATGTGGAAGATAACTTCTTCTCAGTTCAACGCCACATTAAGGATAAATTTGGGCGACGTTATCTGGGAGTCTGCTCACCCGGTAGCTCGCGCCCAGCAATGCTTATTCGTGTCTATACCGCTTTCTTAACTGCGGCACAGGAACTATTTGACCACTTCGGAGAACCTGCTGATCCTTATATGACTATGGTCGGCTACTTCAACTCTCTGCGTGAACTAGGTGGAATGAAGCGATTGGCAGAAGATGATGTGCAGACACGTTCCTATCGCGTGCAAATGAGCATGGTGGAACGGCCTGCATTGGCACAACGTAGTGTCAACAACATCCGCGAATTGACTTCTCGTGTATCCAGCCAGGATATCCCAAAGTACCTCGACAATCTTGAGGTCAAGTTTAAGGCCGAGTTTGATAACTCTGCAGGTAAATACGTAACGAAATGGCAGGAGGGTGATACTCGCGCTATTGATGTAGTGCTGGCGACCAATATGCTATCAGTGGGAGTCGATGTGAATAGACTCGGCCTGATGGCAGTGAATGGACAACCTAAGGGAACGGCCGAGTATATTCAGGCTACCAGTCGTGTTGGACGTTCATTCCCCGGCCTAGTTTGCACCGTACTTACGTGGGCCCGACCGCGTGACCTCTCTCATTACGAAACATTCGAACATTACCACGCCACCTTCTACAAGCATGTTGAGGCACAATCGGTAACGCCATTCTCTCCACGTGCTATGGATCGTGGTTTGACAGGGCCGTTGCTAAGTCTTATGCGTCTGAAGAATAACGAGTTCAGCCCGAATGAAGGTGCGGGTAAATTGGATATGTCAAACCAGAGTGAACTCGCTCATGCAATTGAAGTTTTAGCGACTCGTGCAGGCAATGTAGCAGAAGATAATACACGTAAGTTGTTAGCTGAAAATGAACTGAAAGAGCGTGCCGACGAATGGGCCAAAGAGGCCAGTAAAGGCGGACGAATTTTGGGATATGAAAAGAGAGGACCCGAAAAAGACAAGACTGTGGCGTTGATCAAATCACCAGGGCTTCAAGCGTGGGACAACTGGACTGTACCTATGTCAATGCGAGAAGTTGAGTCCGGAGTACGCCTGATTATGGACACCAAATTTATCAAGGACGATCACGATTGGAAGCCTCCTCCTGCAACGAATAACGAGGATTGAATATGATCATCAATAACAAAACTCCAGTCGGCGAAGTACGCCCAAGCCAGTTGCTATGGACTTATGGGCCTGGCGCGCTAATCGATCTACCGAGCCTATCTGTAGTGACACTAGGTATTGACCAGTGGGAGCGAGATCGCTGCCAGCCAATTCAAGAGGCCCGGCTTCTTGCTGCTGTTCGGAAAGTATTAGGATCACAAGTCGAAAATTTGAGAATGCCGCCCTTTCAGAAAAGTGAGCTCGTTGACCCCTGGTCAGCCGAGGCCAACATAGGTGTACCTGTTCGTCCATTTCCTCGCTGGATGCGCTGTGTAAAGTGTGGTTTGTTGTCGCCCTTTGATGATGGTCTGCTTGAGATCAGAGAGGATCGATTCAGGGCCGAACGAACTCGCTTTGTTCACAAAGGTTGTACAGGTTCTAAAAGGAATTTACCCGCTAAGGATGCTGATGCCGTTCCTGCACGTTTTCTGCTTGCCTGTCGTGACGGTCACCTAGATGACTTTCCTTGGCACTACTTTGTCCATGGTGGCAATAGTACCTGCAAAGGGACACTGCGCTTCTTTGAGAGCGGTGCATCCTTACAAACCGAAAACCTGTGGGTACGGTGTGATAGCTGTGAGGCATCACGAAGCATGGCCCATGCCTTCGGCAAAGCCGGTAAAGAAAATCTTCCAGCTTGTCGAGGTCGCCACCCACATTTGGATCAATTCGACATTGACTGCGGTGAAGAACCACGGGCAGTACTGCTAGGTGCCACAAACAGCTGGTTTCCGATAACGCTTTCTGCATTGGCCATACCCCAAACAAAAAATCCTCTCAGTCAGTTGATTCAAGATGGATGGCCGTTCTTTGAAGCAATTACAGCTGAAGTCATGGTTCCCATCGTTGTGCAGACACTCAAGCTAACTGGCGGTCTCCCTGGAATCGACAAATATAGCGTGTCAGACATCTGGTCAGCCATCGAAATGCATCGTTCTGGTGGCGATAGCGAATTTGTCGGTGAAGCCGATATCAAAGGTCCAGAATGGGAAGTGCTGACAGAGGCCAACCCTCCCACGGATTATCCACACTTCATGAGTAAGAAGATCGGAACCCCAGCACAATTCATACCGTACATCAGCCGTGTATTACTACTTGAACGACTACGAGAGGTTAATGCTCTGCTTGGTTTTACTCGAGTAGAGGCACCAGAAGGATCCGGAGAGATAAATGAACGTCCTCAGATGGCTAGCTTGGCACGCAATAAACCTGAATGGGTGCCAGCTAACCAGGTGCATGGGGAAGGTATCTTCATCCAATTCGATGAAAAAGCTCTTGTAGATTGGGAATCACTGGATGCCGTCAAGCAAGTAGACAAGATGCTTCGTGGTGGGCATACCGGTTGGCGTAACTCTCGTAATCTCGATCCGAATGAAGATTACCCAGGTATCCGATATGCCATGCTGCATACCCTATCTCATTTATTGATCCGTGAACTAGCCCTGGAATGTGGATACAACGCAGCAAGTATTCGCGAACGTATCTATGCTGATACATCAAACGGCAGTCCACAAGCTGGTATCTTGATCTACACGGCAGCAGCTGATTCTGATGGCACACTGGGTGGTCTTGTAGATCTTGGTAAACCAGAGAATCTTGGTCGCCTGCTGGTACAAGCATTAAATCGTTCTAAGATCTGTTCTTCTGACCCACTATGTTCTGAACATAACCCGGAGAAAGATCGGTCATTACATGCCGCAGCCTGCCATGCATGTACTCTGGTAGCAGAAACCTCTTGTGAGCAAGGCAATCGCTATTTGGATCGATCGCTATTAGTACCAACCCTTGAGCGTATTCACGCTGCATTTTTTAAGGGTTTTTAACATGGATGAACTCTTAGATGCTGTTGCCGAGCTAGTTTGTCTAGTTTCTCCTGAAAAGATACAAGCGATCGCTGGCCGAATTCGACGGACTGAAGCCTGCAAGGCTCTGCTGGTACTGCCAGGTGCAGTAGGAACTCCCAAGGCAAGTAAAGCTATTGAGAGACTAGCAATTGCATGGCGAAACACCATGGTCAGTTCAGATGAACTAGCATCTATGCTTCTTGCTGCAAGCCATGTTTACTTTAAAGTTAGCTCTGAGCAAAGTACTGAACTTGTATGGACTGGTCCAACAACACCTTTTGTATCTGTTCGCCGTACAGAGCAAGTGCTGCTACAAATAATCAATGCGGCAAAACAGTCTTTATTTATTACCAGCTTTGTTGCCTATGATGTGTCGAGTATTGTGAATGAATTGAATATGGCTATAAAGCGTGGCGTTACCATTACAATGTTGCTGGAATCTTCACAAGAGCATGGTGGTAGTATCAATATTGATATAATCGGTAAGATGCAGACGCTTATACCTGGCGCACATATTTACGCCTGGAATAATAAAAACAATGAATTTTCAGAAGGTCGCGTGCATGCGAAAGTAATTGTTGCCGATGGTCACACTTGTTTTATTACAAGCGCAAATCTAACTGGGTATGCCATGGAGAGAAACATTGAAGCAGGAGTACTTATTACAGGCGGAGGGATTCCAGAAGCACTTAGTGATCATCTGTACTCTCTTATAAACACAAATATCATTAATCTGATTTGATTTATACAGCCTAATATAAAAATGAATCTTCGTGCTTAGGATAAAAAATTGAATACATCTGAAAGTGGATTATTAGAAGTAGCTTGGTATCTGGCAAAGTATGGAAAAAAAAAGCCTCCTGAAGCCCTGGGTGTTGACACATGGAAAGCAGCAATATCACTATTTTATTCAACATTTGGTGCAGGTAAGACGAGAATTGAATTTTATAACAGTCTAAAAAACCACCGTGATCGTTTTGATTCTTGGCTAAGTGATGTACGCACAGGCTGGCGGAATGCTGATGGTTCTCCTGGCGAGCTCCCGATGCCTGCTCAGACTGTTATGAACAAAATGAACAAACTGCCAGAGTCACTTATTGAACCGCGAATTCAGATAATAAGTGCAACGCTCGGTCATGTGGATGGGGGAACGGT